>JBBRJU010000563.1:0-2377 GCA_038218895.1 Burkholderiales bacterium | reverse complement strand
TTGGCGCCGCCGCGAGCGAGTCGAATGACGACCATAGGGATCTTCCAAAAAATTCGGGTTGCCAGGCCCACCAGCGACACACGCGAGGCTGGCCTGTCTGGTCACCACACCGCCCGACGGCCAGGGCAGGCGCGACGGGTGGGGTGCAGCACAGGATCGGCGCCGTAGATACGCAGGCCCGCCTTTGCAAACGCTCTGCAAAGCACGCAACCCACCGTCGCCGAAAACCGAGCATTATAAACTGAGCTTTGCCGCACCCTGCGGTCCTAATTTTGCCGCCATGCCCCTTCCTGCCCTGCTCATCCGCCCCAGCACCCTGGCCGACCTGCCCGCCATCACCGCCATCTATGCCGAAGCCGTGCTGCACGGCACCGGCACCTTCGAGCTCGAGCCACCCGACCAAGCCGAGATGGCGCGCCGCCGCGACGACGTGTGCTCCAAGGGCCTGCCCTGGCTGGTGGCACAGCACCGGGGCGATGCCGGCGGCCAGCTGCTGGGCTATGCCTATGCCAACCACTTCCGTCCACGCAAGGCCTACCGCTTCTGCCTGGAAGATTCCATCTACCTGCACCCCGACGCCCGCGGCCGCGGCGTGGGCAAGCTGCTGCTGACCGAGCTGATCGGCCGCTGCGAGGCAGCCGGCGCCCGGCAGATGCTGGCGGTGATCGGCGACGCGGCCAACGGCGGCTCGATCGGCGTGCATGCGGCACTGGGCTTCACCCACACCGGCGTGCTGCAGGCATCGGGCTGGAAGTTCGACCGCTGGCTGGACGTGGTGCTGATGCAGCGCAGCCTGGGCCAGGGCAGCGCCACGCCGGGCACCGACTGATGGCCAGCCTGCCCGCCGCTGGCGCGCCGAAATCCAAGACCCTGGCCACCTGGCTGGCCCTGCTGGGCGGCATGCTGGGTGCGCACCGCTTCTACCTGCATGGCTGGCGCGACAAGCTGGCCTGGCTGCACCCGCTGCTGTCGCTGACCGGCCTGGTCGGCGTGGTGCGCATGCGCAACCTGGGGCAGGACGACCATGCCGCCTGGCTGCTGATCCCGCTGTTCGGCGTGATGGTGGCCTTCGTCATGTTGTCGACGATCGTGCTGGGGCTCACGCCAGACGCCCGTTGGGCCGAGCGCCATGCCGCAGCCGGCGCCACGCCGCAGGCCACTGGCTGGGGCCCGGTGATCGCGGTGGTGATCGCCCTGCTGGTGGGCGGCGCGGCGCTGATGGGCACGCTGGCCTTTGCCGGGCAGATGTTCTTCGAATACCAGCGGTTGAGCGGTTGAGCGGTTGGGCGGTTGGGCGGTTGATCGGCCGATCGTTTTGGCGGTTGAACGGCTGAGCGGTCGGGCCTGGCGCACACTGTGCAGGGGCGCACCCAATCAACCGCCCGCAGCCAGGAAGGCACAGCATGCAGATCCAGTTTCTCGGTGCGGCCGATGCCGTCACCGGCTCGCGCCACCTCGTCACGCTGGGCGACCAACGCATCCTGCTCGATTGCGGCCTGTTTCAGGGCTACAAGGTGCTGCGTGAACGCAACTGGGCGCCGCTGGTGGTGCCGCCGCACACCATCGACGCGGTGGTGCTCAGCCATGCCCACCTCGACCACAGCGGCTGGCTGCCGGGCCTGGTGAAGGCGGGCTTTCGCGGGCCGATCCATGCCAGCCCGGCCACCTGCGACCTGGCCCAGGTGCTGCTGCTCGACAGCGCCCATCTGCAGGAAGAAGACGCCCGGCGCGCCAACCGACAGGGCTTCTCGCGCCATGCCAAGGCGCTGCCGCTCTACACCAAGGCCGACGCGAAGAAGGCGATCGCCAACCTGGTGCCGCTGGCGCCCGGGCGCTGGCGCCGCATCGGTGATGTAGACGTGGCACTCACGCCGGTGGGCCACCTGCTGGGCGCCTGTGCCATCACCTTGCGGCACGGCGGCCAGTCGCTGGGCTTTTCGGGTGACCTGGGGCGCGACGGCGACATCCTGATGCCACCGCCCCAGCCGCTGGGCGCGGTCGATGTGCTGCTGGTCGAATCCACCTACGGCAACCGACTGCACCCCACCACCGACGACACGCCGCAGCGGCTGGCGCAGATCGTGCGCGAGACGGTGGCGTGCGGCGGCAGCGTGCTGCTGCCCACCTTTGCGGTGGGCCGCGCGCAGGCGCTGCTGGCGGTGCTGCAGCGGCTGAAGCGCGCTGGCGAGATCCCGGCGCACCTGCCGATCTTCCTGGACAGCCCGATGGCGATCGAGGCCACGGCGCTGTACACCCGCCACAAGCGGCTGCTGCGGCTGCCGGCGCGCGAGGTGGCGCAGCTGTGCGACGGCGTGCAGATGGTGGCCACGGCGGCGCAGTCGCAGCGTCTGTCGGCATCCCGCATGCCGGCCATCAT
>JBBRJU010000562.1:0-2378 GCA_038218895.1 Burkholderiales bacterium | reverse complement strand
AAACCGTGCGCGCCTACCAGCGTTGCATCCAAAACGCCTTCATGGCCCCCGAGACGCCTGCGGCGTCGTCGCCCCAGGGGGTTGTGTCCGCCTTGGGGCGGCCCGGCGGCGGACGCCCCAACAACCCATGATCCACGGCATCGGCACCGACATCTGCGACATCCGCCGCCTGCGCGCCACGCTGGCGCGCCGCGGTGACCGCTTCGCCGAAAAGGTGCTCGGCCCGGCCGAACTGCAGGTGTTCCACGCCCGGCGCGCGCGCGCCGAGGTGCGTGGCGTGGCCTACCTGGCCACCCGCTTCTCGGCCAAGGAAGCCTTCTCCAAGGCCATCGGCCTGGGCATGCGCATGCCGATGACCTGGCGCGCCTGCGAAATCCTCAACCACCCCAGCGGCCAGCCCTATGTGCGCCTGCACGGTGGCCTGGCCGACTGGTTTGCGCAGCGCGGCCTGCGTGCGCATGTCACCGTCACCGACGAAACCGAGTACGCCGCGTCCTTCGTCGTGGTCGACACCGCCCAGCCCCCCTGAAAGCCCCACCATGCCTTTCGACCTCGACACGGGCCATGCCCCGGTGGTGCTGGACATTGCCGGCACCCAGCTCGATGCCGCCGACCGCCGGCGCCTGCAGCACCCGCTGACCGGCGGCCTGATCCTGTTTGCCCGCAACTGGCAACACCGCGCCCAGCTCACCGCACTGACGGCCGAGATCAAGGCCATCCGGCCCGACATGCTGATCTGCGTCGACCATGAAGGCGGGCGGGTGCAGCGCTTTCGCAGCGACGGTTTCACCCATCTGCCGCCGATGCGGGTGCTGGGCGAGCTGTGGATGCGTGATGCACTGGCCGCCACCGATGCCGCCACCGCCTGCGGCCATGTGCTGGGTGCCGAACTGCGTGCCTGCGGCGTGGACCTGAGCTTCACCCCGGTGCTCGACCTCGACCACGGCGGCAGCAGCGTGATCGGTGACCGCGCCTTCCACCGCGATGCGCGTGTGGCCACGATGCTGGCCAAGAGCCTGATGCACGGCCTGCTGCTGGCCGGCATGGCCAATTGCGGCAAGCACTTCCCCGGCCATGGCCATGTGCAGGCCGACAGCCACCTGGCCCTGCCGGTGGACAAGCGTTCGTTGAAGGCGATCCTGGCCGACGACGCCAAGCCCTATGCCTGGTTGTCCACCAGCCTGGCCAGCGTGATGCCGGCACATGTGGTCTACCCCAAGGTGGATGCACAGCCCGCCGGCTTCTCCGAGCGCTGGCTCAAGCACATCCTGCGTGGCGACCTGGGCTTCCAGGGCGCGATCTTCAGCGACGACCTCAGCATGGAAGGCGCCAAGGTGGCCGGCAGCGCGGTCGATGGCGCGCTGGCGGCGCTGAACGCCGGCTGCGACATGGTGCTGCTGTGCAACCAATCACTCGACGGCGGCCAGGCGGTCGATGCACTGCTCGACGGTCTGCAGGCTGCCCAGGCAGACGGCCGCTGGCGGCCCGACGGCGACAGCGAAGCCCGCCGCCTCGACCTGCTGCCGCTGAGCCCACCGTTGCCCTGGGACGAGCTGATGCACCAGCCCGCCTACCAGCACGCGCTGGAAAAACTGCCCTGAGCTGGACCGGCGCCACCATTCCCTTCGGCGCGGCGCAGCGCGGCCCGAGCCCGAGCCCGAGCCCGAGCCCGAGACGGACAACCCCCTACACGTAGCGCTGCTGCAGCCAGGCCAGCAGCGTGCGCATGGCCTGGGCCTCGCCGCCCACCGGCCGGCCGGGGCGGTGGCTGTCGTTCCAGGCAAACAGGTCGATGTGCAGCCAGTCTTGCTGGGCCGGCACGAAGTCTTCGAGGAACAGCGCGGCATGGATGGCGCCGGCCTGCGGCCCGCGCCCGGTGTTGACGATGTCGGCGATGTCGCTCTCGATGCCGCCGTGGTAGCCCGCCCACAGCGGCAGGTGCCACAGCGGGTCGTGCAGGGCCAGGCCCTGGTCGACGATGCTGCGCGCCATCGCCATGTCCCGGCAGAACAAGGCCGGCAGCTGCCCGCCCAGCGCCACCCGCGCTGCGCCGGTCAGCGTGGCCATGTCGATGATCAGGTCGGGCTCGGCCTCTGCGGCGTAGGCCAGCGCGTCGCACAGGATCACCCGGCCCTCGGCATCGGTGTTGCCGATCTCGATGTGCAGCCCGGCGCGGGTCTTGAACACATCGCCTGGCCGGTAGGCATTGCCGGCGATGGCGTTTTCGACTGCCGGGATCAGCAGCGTCAGCCGCACCGGCAACTGCAGCGCCATCACCAGGCTGGCCAGGCCGAGGGCGTTGGCGGCGCCGCCCATGTCCTTCTTCATCTGGCGCATGCCCTCTGGGCTCTTGATGTCCAGGCCGCCAGAATCGAAGC
>JBBRJU010000561.1:0-2381 GCA_038218895.1 Burkholderiales bacterium | reverse complement strand
TGCCGCGTGCCGCGGCAGCGCCTGCCGTGCGGCAGGTGCTGGCACGCGTGGGCCTGGCCGACTTCGAGGCCGCGCGCCCGGCGCAGCTGTCGGGCGGCATGAAGATGCGCGCCTCGATCGCCCGCGCGCTGCTCACCCGGCCGCGCGTGCTGCTGATGGACGAGCCCTTTGCCGCGCTGGACGACATCACCCGCCAGGCGCTGAACGCCGATTTGCTGCAGTGGTGGCAGGCCGATGGCCGCCCCGCCGGCGGCATGACCGCGCTGTTTGTCACCCACAGCGTGGCCGAGGCGGTGTTTTTGAGCCAGCGTGTGCTGGTGATGGCGGCGCGGCCGGGCCGGGTGGTGGCCGAGTTGCGCATCGCTGCGGCTTACCCGCGTGAGCCCGGCTTTCGGCACAGCGCCGTGTTCCACGATGCCTGCCGCGCTCTGGGCGAGGCGCTGGCCGCCGCACATGGCGAACACGTCGTACACGGCTCACCCGGCCACGCGGCAGCCACACCGCCCGGCGCCGCGCCCGCCCACCCCGCATGAAGACCTGGCTGCTGCCCACGCTGGTGATCCTGGGCCTGATCGGCGCCTGGGAGGCGCTGGTGCGCCTGGCGCAGATCCCCGCCTACACGCTGCCCGCGCCGTCACTGGTGGCCAGCACGCTGATCACCCATTTCGGCTCGCTGGCCGGCAGTTGGTGGGTGACGGTGAAGATCACGCTGGGCGCGCTGGCGCTGGCCTGTGCTGGCGGCGTGCTGATCGCGGTTGTTTTTGCGTTGTCGCCCACGCTGGAGCGCGCGCTGTTCCCGGTGGCCGTGGTGCTGCAGGTGACGCCGATCGTGGCAGTGGCGCCGCTGATCCTGATCTATGTGCACAGCACCACCGCTGCGCTGCTGCTGTGTGCCTGGATCGTCGCCTTCTTCCCGATTCTGTCGAACACGGTGATCGGCCTGCGTGCGGCCGACGCCAACCTGCGGGATCTGTTCCGCCTGTACCGGGCCACGCCCTGGCAGCGGCTGCGCCTGCTGCGCCTGCCGGCGGCGCTGCCGTACTTCGTGGCCGGGTTGAAGATCTCCGGCGGACTGAGCCTGATCGGCGCGGTGACGGCCGAGATGGTGGCCGGTGCCGCCGGCCGAGAAACCGGCCTGGCCTCGCGCATCCTGGAGGCGAGCTTCCGCACCGAGACGCCCAAGATGTTTGCCGCGCTGACCCTGTTGGTGCTGACCGGCGTGTTGATCTTCGGGATCTTCAACGCCCTCTCCCGCTGGCTGCTGGGGCCGTGGCATGCTTCCGAGTCGAACCGCCCGCTTTGACCTGACCAACCCCTCGACAAGGACACCGCCCATGCGTGCACGCCTTTCTGCCCTGGCCGCCGCCGCCCTGCTGGCCGCCCCGGCCATGGCCCAGGACAAGGTCACCTTCGCCACCAACTGGAAGGCCCAGGCCGCGCATGGCGGCTTCTACCAGGCGGTGGCCGATGGCACCTACAAGAAGTACGGGCTGGACGTCACCATCCAGCCCGGCGGCCCGCAGGTCAACAACCGGCCGTTGCTGCCGGCCGGCCGCATCGACTTCCTGATGACTGGCAACCTGCTGCACAGTTTCGACAACGTCAAGAACAAGGTGCCGACCGTGGTGGTGGCGTCGATGTTCCAGAAAGACCCGCAGGCCCTGCTGGCCCACCCGGGCCAGGGCTACGAAAAATTCGAGGCGTTGAAGAACGCCCCGCTGGCGCTGATCGCCAAAGACGGCCAGTTCAGCTGGTGGCAGTGGCTGAAGGTGACGCACGGCTTCAAGGACGAGGCGCTGAAGCCCTACAACTACAACCTGGGCCCTTTCCTGGCCAACCCCAAGGCCATCCAGCAAGGTTACTCGGTGGCCGAGCCCATCTATGTCGAGAACCAGGGCAAGTTCAAGCCAGTGGTGCACCTGTTGGCCGACCACGGTTTCTCCACCTACAGCACGGTGATCGAGACGCGCGCCGACACCGTCAAGAACAAGCCCGACCTGGTGCAGCGCTTCGTGGACGCGTCGGCCATCGGCTGGGTGAACTACCTGTACGGCGACCGCAAGGCGGCCAATGCCATGATGATCCGGGCCAACCCCGAGATGACCGACGCCGAGATGGAAGCCAGCGTGGCGCTGATGAAGGCCCAGGGCATCGTCGATTCGGGCGAGGCCGCCAGCCAGGGCATCGGCGCGATGAACCCCGCCCGCGTGAAGGATTTCTACGGCCAGATGGTCAAGGCCGGGCTATACACGGCGGGCGATGTGGACCTGGCCCAGGTCGCCACCTACCAGTTCGTCAACAAGGGCGTGGGCCAGGACATCAAGGCCAGGCTCGCCGGCAAGTGACCGGCCGCACCCACGCGCAAACATTCCCACCCACCA
>JBBRJU010000560.1:0-2381 GCA_038218895.1 Burkholderiales bacterium | reverse complement strand
ACTGGCACACCGGAGGTAAGGGGCTGCGGCTGGAGCTGCCAGAGCTCGTCGAGGCGGGCGACGGCCTGGTTGCGGGTGTTGTCATGCTCGGCTCATGGTGTTGCAAACGGTGGGCGCCATGCAAAACGCCCGCAGCGGCGTCCCGCGCGGGCGTTTGCATGGCCCTGGAAGCTCGGTGCAGCTTCTGTTGCCAGAGGCTCGCCAGAGCCTCATCGGCCAGAAGCTCAGCAGCGCCTTTCCGGCCGGAAGCTCAAAAGAGCTTTTCCGGTGAGCAGCTCAGAAGAGCTTCTTGGGCAACTGCATGCTGCGCACACGCTTGTAATGACGCTTGACTGCGGCGGCCTTCTTGCGCTTGCGCTCGGCGGTGGGCTTCTCGTAGAACTCGCGGGCGCGAAGATCGGTGAGCAGGCCCAGCTTCTCGATGGTGCGCTTGAAGCGGCGCAGTGCAACGTCGAATGGCTCGTTTTCCTTGACGCGAATCGTGGTCATGTATTGCAAAAATCCCAGGGTCCAGGGGTAAATGTCGTGTGCAGTGCTTGTTCGGGCCCGGCTGTTGGTCTTGGGGCTCGATCGCAAAGCGCTGTCGCCCGTCCACCCACATTCCGGAATTGCCGAGCGCGTGTTGCACCGCACGGTTTGTCAGCAAAGCGGAGATTCTACTTTGAAAACCCGGATATCGGCGGTGGTCATGTTTCAGCAGCGTCAGGCCGCGGTGTCGGCCATCTGCAGCGCCTGGCCGCAGGCCGCGGCGCTGGCCCAGGCCCACTGGAAGTTGTAGCCGCCCAGCCAGCCGGTCACGTCGACCACTTCGCCGATGAAGTACAGGCCGCGCTGGCGCTGGCTGGCCATGCTGCGGGAATCGAGCGCGCGGGTATCCACTCCGCCGGCGGTGACCTCGGCCTTGCGCCAGCCTTCGGTGCCGGTGGGCGTGATCTGCCAGCGCGCCAGGCTGTGCGCCAGGCGCTGCAAGTCCTTGTCGCGCATGTCGGGCAGCGGGCGTGCCGCGTCCAGGCCCAGCCGGGCCAGCCAGGCGTCGGCCAGGCGCTGCGGCAGCAGGCTCGCCAGCGCGTTGCCGATCTGCCGGTGCGAGCCGGCCTTGGCCTGGCGCAGCCAGTCTGCGATGTCGGCGCCGGGCAGCAGGTTCAGCCAAAGCGGCTCGCCGCTCTGCCAGTAGCTGGAGATCTGCAGCACCGCCGGGCCGCTGAGGCCGCGGTGGGTGAACAGCAGGTCTTCGTCAAACCTGCCCGCCGTCTTGCCGCTGCCGGTAGCCACCTGTACCGGCAGCGATGCACCGGCCAGTGGCACGAACGGTGCCCAGAGGCTGGCATCGAAGGTGAGCGGCACCAGGGCCGGGCGCGTCGGCACGATGGCATGGCCGAACTGGCGCGCCAGCCGGTAGCCCACATCGCTGGCGCCGATCTTCGGGATCGACAGCCCGCCCGTGGCCACCACCAGCTGGGCGCAGCGCACCGGCCCGGCGCTGGTGTCGAGCGTGAAGCCGCCATCGACCGCCCGCACGTCGGCCACGCGGCAGGGCTGCCAGCGCTGCACGCCGCCGGCAGCGCACTCGGCCAGCAACATCTGGATGATCTGCTCGGCCGAGTCGTCACAGAACAGCTGGCCCTTGTGCTTCTCATGGAAGCCGATGCCGTGGCGCTGCACCAGGGCGATGAAATCGGCCGGCGTGTAGCGCGCCAGCGCCGAGCGGCAGAAATGCGGGTTGGCCGACAGGAACTGTGCCGGCGCCGTGTCGCGGTTGGTGAAGTTGCAGCGCCCGCCGCCCGAGATGCGGATTTTCTCGGCCAGCTTGTCGGCATGGTCGATCAGCAGCACCCGCAGCCCGCGCTGGCCGGCGATGCCGGCGCAGAACAGCCCGGCCGC
The DNA here is from genome assembly GCA_038218895.1 of Burkholderiales bacterium. Taxonomy (GTDB): domain Bacteria; phylum Pseudomonadota; class Gammaproteobacteria; order Burkholderiales; family Burkholderiaceae_C; genus Pseudaquabacterium. The sequence continues at coordinate 500 of JBBRJU010000560.1, read as the reverse complement.
ACCGGCGCCCAGGATCACGGCGTCGAAGTCAGTGCGGATGGCAGGCATGGCGGGCGATGATAGGTGCGCGGCCTGTGGCACAGCCCCAGATGCCCAGCGGCAGCCTGCAGCAGCGGCTCAGGCGCGTGCAGCTTGCGGCGACCTGCTGCCCAAGCGCGCCAGCGCGGCCAGCAACAGCCCGACCTGCCTGTCCAGCGGTGCCGGGCCTGGTTTCTCGCCGGCCAGCACACCCTGGATGTAGACCGCCACGGTGGCCGCATCGATCTGGCGTGGCAGCAGCGGCAGTTCGGTCAGAACGCCCTCCTGCGCGGGGCAGGACAAATCGGCCTGCCAGTGCCCGCCCAGCCAGGTATCGAGCTTGGGGCAGCGCCGCGGGTCGGCCACCGGCTCGCCCTCGGTGCCGCGCAGCAGCATCATGTCGGCCAGGCAACGTTGGGCCAGCGCGGCCATCAGGTTGCCGAATTCCGGGTGGGTGTGGCTGGCCAGGCGCAGCGCCGGCG
>JBBRJU010000559.1:0-2383 GCA_038218895.1 Burkholderiales bacterium | reverse complement strand
CTGGCCACCAAGGGCTGGCACCTGCGCACCGGCATCGAGCCCGAGTTTTTCCTGCTGCGCCAGTCCGATGGCCGCTGGCAACCGGCCGATGCCGGTGACCGGCTCGACAAGCCGAGCTACGACCTGAAGAGCCTGCCGCGCCAGCGCGGCTTCCTGCAGGGCCTGCAGCAGGCACTGGAAGGCTGCGGCATGGACGTGCTGCAACTCGACCATGAAGACGCCCACGGCCAGTACGAGGTGAACTTCGGCCATGACGAGGTGCTGGCCAGCGCCGACCACCTGATGCTGTTCAAGATGGCCGCACATGCGCTGGCCGAGCGTGACGGCATGGTGTTCTCGATGATGCCCAAGCCGTTTGCCAACCAGCCCGGCAGCGGCATGCACTTCCACGTGTCGCTGTGGAGCGGGCCGGTGCAGGACCGCCACCGCAATGCACGCAATCTGTGTGTGCCGCACCGCACGGATGGTGCGGTCGATGCCACCGGCCTGCTGTCGCCGCTGGGCAGGCAGTTCGCCGCTGGTGTGCTGGCCCATTCGGCAGGCCTGTGCGCGCTGGCAGCGCCCACGGTCAACAGCTACAAGCGGCTGACCGTGGGTGAATCGCTGTCGGGCACCACCTGGGCGCCGGCCTACATCGCCCAGGGCCCGAACAACCGCACCGCGTTGCTGCGCACCTTGCATGGCCGCTTCGAGTGGCGCCTGCCAGACGCCAGCGCCAACCCCTACCTGGCCAGCGCGGGGCTCATCGCCGCCGGGCTGGACGGCATCACCCGCCAGTTGGAGCTGCCCGCCGATGTAGAGGACGACCTGTTCGCCCTGAGCCTGGCGCAGGTGCACGCGCGCGGCCTGGCACTGCTGCCACAGAACCTGGCGCAGGCGCTGGACGCCTTGGCTGCCGACCACGTGGTGTGCGACGCCCTGGGCGAGACGCTCACCGCCCAGTTCATCGCGCTCAAGCGCGATGAATACACCGCGCATGCGCGCCACGTCAGCGACTGGGAACTGGACCGCTATGCCACTGCGTTCTGACCGGCCTGCACGGCGGCGGCAAGCCGGTGCCGAGATGGCCGCGAACACGGCCGCGCGCACGGTCAACAGCAAGGCAACCAGCGCGGCCACCACCTTGGCCACCACGCCGGCCACCACCTCGGCCACATGAGCGGGCGCCACCCGCCGCTGCTGGCCTACGCCTGCCTGGCCGCCAGCATGGTGCTGGTGGGCAGCTATGTCGGCGCCTCACGCCTGCTGGTGGCGGTGCTGCCGGTGTTTCTGCTGGCCTGGCTGCGCTTTGGCATTGCGGCGGTGGCCATGCTGCACTGGGTGCGCCGCCGGACTGGCGAGCCACCGCTGGCGCCGCAAGACCGCCGGCTGCTGTTCTGGGAGAGCTTTCTCGGCAACTTCCTGTTCTCCATCTGCATGCTCTACGGCGTGCTGCTCACGTCGGCGGTGTCGGCCGGCGTGGTGATGGCCGCCATTCCGGCGGCGGTGGCCCTGCTCAGCCGCTGGTGGCTGGGCGAGCGCATCAGCCGCCGCACCCAGGCGGCGATTGCCTGCGCCGCGCTGGGCATCGGCGTGCTGGCGCTGGCCCGTGCACCTGCCGGCAAGCTGCAGCCCGTGGCGCCTGCCGGCCAGGCCCTGCTGGGCCATGCGCTGTTGCTGTGCGCGGTGTTCTGTGAAGCCGCCTATGTGGTGATCGGCAAACGGCTCACCGCCAGCGTGTCGCCCCGGCGCATCAGCGCGCTGATCAACCTGTGGGGCCTGGCCCTGGCCACGCCCTTCGGCCTGTGGCAGGCCTGGGGTTTTGACTTCCGCGCGGTGCGGGCCGACACCTGGGTGCTGCTGGTGTTCTACGCGCTGGCCGCCAGCATGGCCACCGTATGGCTGTGGATGCGGGGCCTCAGCCAGGTGCCGGCACCGCAGGCCGGGGTGTTCACCGTGCTGTTGCCGATCTCTGCCGCCGCAGTGGGTGTGCTGGTCCTCGCTGAGCCCTTTGGCGCCGGCCACCTGCTGGCGCTGGCGATGGCGCTGACCGGCCTGCTGCTGGCCACCTGGCCAGTGCGGTCGGCAGGCATAGCTTAGCGTTCCACGCCCCAGGACGTCATCCGCACAGCCGCCACCGTGGCCAGGCCATAGGCGGCCATGCCCAGCGCCACCAGGGCGAAGATGGACCATGGCGGTGTCTGCGCCCAGGCCAGCGCGGCACCGCCGGCGGCCACCACCACCAGCCGCACCGTGCCGGCCATCACCGGGCCAAAGGCTTTGCCGGCACCCAACGACGAGAAATACAAGCTGAGCCCCAGCCCGAACAGGCCGTAGCAGGGCCCGGCCCACTGGAAGTACAGCGCGGCCGAGGCCAGCACCGCCGGGTCTTGGGAGAAATGGC
>JBBRJU010000558.1:0-2388 GCA_038218895.1 Burkholderiales bacterium | reverse complement strand
CCTGCAGGGCCTCGGTGGCGGCGGTGTAGAACGGGTCGCTGCTGCAGCGCTGGTACTGGTTGTAGACCGCATGCAGCGCCGCGCGGTGCGCTGCGCCGTCGCTGAAGGCGCCCGCCGACAGCTTGACCGGCTGCAGCACCGCATGGCTGGCCATCGGCCAGTAGCCGTACAGCCGCTCGCCCACCGCCACACCCGGGTGCCGGCTCTGCACCACGCTGCCGAAACCCCACACCGGGATGCAGCCCCAGGCCGGCGTTGTGGCGGACGCATCGGCATCAGCCGGCACCGGGAAGAACTGCCAGTACTGCATCGCCTGGCCGAACGCCGCATAGGTGATGTTGTTCGACGTGAACGCGAAGTGGTCGATTTGCACGCGCACCTGGCCATCGGCCAACGGTGCATCGGCAGAGGTGACCACGCGGGTGGTGGCCAGCTGGTCCTGGCGGACTTCGAAGGTGGTGGTGGTCATCGTTGTGGGTGTCGGTGGTCAGCTTGTTCGGGGCGGGGCGCGCAGGACGGATTGTTCACGACGGATCGTACGGGCCGCGCGCCAGGAAGGCGCCGCCTTGCAGCGCGCGCTGCGGGCCTGCGGGCTGCAGCAGGTGCTGCACCTGGGCCGCATGCGTTTCCGCGTTGTCCTGTGGCTGGTAGCCCAGCCTGGCCCAGGTGCCATCGTCGCGCCAGAAGGCCCGGGTGTTGGCCGACATGCCCCAGGCGATGGTGCAGCCCACGCCCGGCGCGGTGAGCGACGCGGTGACCAGGCGCACCAGGTCGGGCAGGCTCAGCCAGGTGGCCAGGGCGCGGGCATCGGGCGGCGTGGGCGTGGCGGTGCCGATGCGCAGGCACACCGTCTCGATGCCAAAACGGTCCCAATACAGGCTGGCGATGCCTTCGCCGAACAGCTTGCTCAGGCCGTAGTTGCCGTCGGGCCGCGGGCGGTCGGCGAGCGACAGCAGCTGCGACTGCGGCCAGCAGCCGGTCACATGGTTGCTGCTGGCGAACACGATGCGCCGCACTGCGTGGCGTCGCGCCGCCTCGTACAAGTGGTGCAGGCCGCCGATGTTGGCCGCCATGATCGGGCCGATCGGGCCTTCGACGCTCACACCGCCCAGGTGCACGACGGCATCCACCCCCTGCAGCAGGGCATGCACCTGGCCGCTGTCGGCCAGGTCACAGGGCATGGCCTCGGCGCCTGGCGGCAGCGGCATGGCGGCCAGCGGGGCCGGCAGGTCGGACAGGCGCAGCCGGGCGGCCAGCGCAGCCAGCGGCGGCGCGAGCACGCGGCCCAGGGTGCCGGCGGCGCCGGTCAGCAGCAGGGTCTGGAACAGGGCGGGCATGGGGATAGCGCTGGTTTGGAATGGGTCAGGAATGGGCACGGCGCTGCGTAGACTAGCGGCCGGGGTCGCCCGTGCGGCCAGGGGATTCCATGAGCCCGCCGGGCCGCCCCAAGGGCGAATTCCGGCGTGCGCAGCACGATCGGATGTCAATGCACCCGCCGGGCCGCCCCAAGGGCGAATTCCGGCGTGCGCAGTACAAAGGGAAACCAGTGGGCCAGCCGTGGGTGGTGTGTTTCGGTGAATGCATGCTGGAGCTGCAGGGCGAAGCCTTCGGCATCATGCAGCAGACCTATGGCGGCGACACGCTGAACACCGCCATCTACCTGACCCGCTGCGGTGGGCCCCGAGGCCTGCGGGTCGACTACGCCACCGCGCTGGGCGACGACACCCTCAGCGCCGGCCTGCTGCAACGCTGGCAGGCCGAAGGCGTCGGCACTGGCCTGGTGCGGTGCCTGCCCGGCCGGCTGCCTGGGTTGTATCTGATCGAGGTGGATGCCGACGGCGAGCGCCGGTTCCGCTACTGGCGCGACCAGGCGGCTGCGCGGGATTACTTCAACGCGCCGGCCGGCAGCACGCCGCTGGAGCAGGTGGCCGGGCAGATCGACGCGCTCTATCTCAGCGGCATCAGCCTGGCCATCCTGCCGCCTGCCGGGCGCGAGCGCCTGGCCACGCTGTGCGAGGCGCTGCGCCGGCGTGGCACGCTGGTGGTCTTCGACAACAACTACCGGCCCAGGCTGTGGCCGGACGTGGCGCAGGCGCGCCACTGGTTCAGCCGCTTCAGCGCGCTGGCCGGCCTGGCGCTGATGACGCTGGACGACGAGATGGCACTGTGGGGCCAGCCCGATGCCGCCGCGCAGCTGCAAGCCACGCTGGCCGGGCCGGCGCCTGAGCTGGTGGTCAAGCGTGGCGCGCAGCCGGTGCTGCTGCGCTTGGCGGGCCAGCCGCTGCAGGCGGTGCCCACCGAAGCCGTGGCCCGCGTGGTCGACACCACGGCAGCCGGTGATTCTTTCGCCGGCGCCTACCTGGCCGCGCGTCTGGGCGGCGCCAGCCC
>JBBRJU010000557.1:0-2392 GCA_038218895.1 Burkholderiales bacterium | reverse complement strand
TGCTGACGCGCCCAAGGGCCCGCCCGGTGGCGGCATGCCGCCGGCCACCGTGGGCGTGGTGACGGTGCAGCCGGCGGCCGTGCCGCTGGTGACCGAGCTGCCCGGCCGGCTGGAGCCCCGGCGTGTGGCCCAGGTGCGCGCCCGCGTGCCCGGCATCGTGGCCAAGCGCCTGTTCACCGAAGGCAGCGAGGTCAAGGCCGGCCAGCCACTCTTCCAGCTCGACGATGCGGCCTACCGCGCCACCGTGGCCAGTGCCGAGGCGTCGGTGGCACGTGCCGACGCGGGCGTGGCCCAGGCCCAGGCCCAGCTGCAGCGCAACCAGCCGCTGGCCGATGCCAAGGCCATCAGCGCGCAGGAATGGCTGCAGACCCAGACCACGCTGAAGACCGCCCAGGCCGACGGCGCCACCGCCCGCGCCGCGCTGCAGGCGGCACGCATCAACCTCGATTACGCCGCCATCAAGGCGCCGATCAGCGGACGCATCGGCCGTGCGCTGGTGACCGAGGGCGCGCTGGTCGGCCAGGGCGACGCCACCCAGATGGCGCTGATCCAGCAGACTGGCACGCTGTATGTCAATTTCACCCAGAGCGCGGCTGAAGTGATGCGCCTGCGCAAGGCACTGGAAGGTGGCCAGCTGCAGCGTGCGGCCGGCAGCAGCGCGGCCGAGGTGCGGGTGGTGCTCGACGACGGCAGCATCTACCCGCTGGCCGGCAAGCTGTTGTTCAGCGACCCGGCGGTGGACGCTGCCACCGGCCAGGTGAGCCTGCGTGCCGAGCTGCCCAACCCGCAGGGCCTGCTGTTGCCGGGCCTGTTCGTCCGGGTGCGGCTGGTGCAGGCCACCAGCGCCCAGGCCATCAAGCTGCCGCAGCAGGCTGTCACCCGCGGTGCCGGTGGCGACACGGTGCTGGTGGTGGGGCCGGAAAACAAGCCCGCGCCGCGGGCTGTCACCGTGGCCGGCAGCCAGGGCAGCGACTGGGTGATCACCAGCGGCCTGGCCGCCGGTGACCGGGTGATCGTCGACGGCGTGCAGAAAATGATGCCCGGCGCAGCCGTCAACCCGGTGCCCTGGTCGCCGCCCGGCCAGCCTGGGGCGGCCGGGGGTGCGCCGGCCGCCCCTGGCACTGGTGCAGCGTCCGCCCCGGCGGCCGCAGCGTCCATGGCTGCCAGCCGCTGACCGGGGGCCACGCACATGCTTTCGGGTTTTTTCATCGACCGGCCGATCTTCGCCTGGGTCATCGCGTTGTTCATCGCGGTGCTGGGCGGCGCCGCCATCACCAAGCTGCCGGTGGCGCAGTACCCCACCGTGGCGCCGCCGGCCATCGTCATCACTGCGGCTTACCCTGGCGCGTCGGCCAAGGTGCTGGAAGACAGCGTGCTGTCGGTCATCGAGCAGGAGCTCAACGGCGCGCCCGGCATGATCTACATGGAATCGGTGGCGCAGGCCAACGGCGGTGGTGCCATCACAGCCACCTTCGAGGCCGGCACCGACATCGGCCTGGCGCAGATCGAGGTGCAGAACCGCCTGTCGCGCGCCACGCCGCGCCTGCCGGCGGCGGTGGTGCAGCAGGGCGTGCGCATCGACAAGGCGCGCTCGAACTTCCTGCTGTTCGTCTCGCTGACCAGCAGCAACCCCGCCGACGACCCGGTGAGCCTGGGCGACTACGCCGCCCGCTACATCCAGCCCGAGCTGCAGCGCATCGCCGGTGTCGGCCAGGTCCAGCTGTTCGGCACCGAACGGGCGATGCGCATCTGGCTCGACCCGGCCAAGCTGGTGGCCTTCGGCCTGCAGCCGGCGGATGTCAACAGCGCGGTGCGGGCGCAGAACGCCCAGGTCTCGGCCGGCACGCTGGGCGAGCAGCCCGGCGTGCCCGGCCAGCCGATGAGCGCCACCGTGGTGGTGTCGGGCCAGCTGGCCAATGCCGAGCAGTTCGGCGCCATCGTGCTCAAGGCCAACACCGACGGCAGCAGCGTGCGCCTGCGCGACGTGGCCCGCATCGAGCTGGGCGCCCAGGGTTACGGCAGCTTTTCGCGGCTGAACGGCCAGCCCAGCGCGGGTCTCGGCGTGCAGCTCTCGCCCACCGGCAATGCGCTGGCCACCGCCGACGCGGTGAAGAAGCGCATGGCCGAGCTGAAGGTGTATTTCCCGCAGGGCATGGACTACAAGGTGACCTACGACAGCAGCAAGTTCGTGCGCATCTCGATCCAGCAGGTGGTGGTGACCCTGGCCGAAGCAGTGGCGCTGGTGTTCGTGGTGATGCTGGTCTTCCTGCAGAACCTGCGCTACACGCTGATCCCCACCATCGTCGTGCCGATCGCGCTGCTGGGCACCTTCGGCATGCTGCTGGCCATGGGCTACAGCATCAACGTGCTCACCTTGTTCGGCATGGTGCTG
>JBBRJU010000556.1:0-2410 GCA_038218895.1 Burkholderiales bacterium | reverse complement strand
AGGCTGTTGACCATGCCTTCCTTCTGCAGCACCACCACCCAGGCGGCGGTGCGCACCAGCAGCGATGTCCAGAACGGCAGCAGCACCAGCACCAGCAGCCAATCGGCCGCGCGCTGGCCCACCTGGGTGATCAGCAACGCCACCGGAAAGCCCATCACCAGGCACAGCAGCGTCACGCTGGCGCTGATTCCCAGCGTGCGGCCCAGCACCTCCAGGTAGATGCGGCTGTTCTCGGGCGCGCGCTGCACCGTGCCTCGCGCGTCACGCGCCAGGTCGGCTGCGGCCAGCAGGTAGTAGGCCGACACCGGGCCGCGGGCCCGCTGCACGGCGGCAAAGAACGCGGCGCTGGCCAGCGTGGGGTCGATCTCGGTGAAGAACGCGGCGTCGAGTGGCGTGCCCGCCGTTGCCGCCACGCCGGTGGCGCGTGCCGCGCGCATCAGCGTGCTGCGCACGCCGTTGACCTCGTAGTTCAGCCGCCGCGCCGCGTCGGCCAGCGTGCCGGCTTCACGCGCGGCCAGCAGGTCGGCTGCAAACGCGGGCCACAGCGGGGTCGGCAGCGGCTGCGGCGCCTGCCAGCCGGCCAATGCGGCCAGCGTGCGCGGCAGGGCTTTGGGCACCTCGGTTTCGCGCACCGCCAGCGACAGCAGCCAGCCGATGGGGATGACGAAGAACACCAGCAGGAAGCCGGCGAGGGGCAGCACCAGCCACAGACCCCGGCCTGGCCTGTGCACACCAGCGGCAGCCATGTTCAGGGCCGGCCTTCTTTGCGGCCCAGGCCTTGCGCGATCAGGCTCACCACCAGGGTGTTCAGCGACACGCCTTCAGCCTTGGCGCGGGTGGTGAGCTGGGCGTGGATGGTTTTGGGAACCCGTGCCACAAACTTGCCAGACGCCACCCCACCGCTGTTGGGCACCGGCACCGGCAGGCCATTGGCCTGCAGCGTGGCGATGGTGGCCTGCAGCGCGTTTTGCCCGTTGCGCACCGCCTCGTCCACCGTCTCGCCATCAGAGATGCAGTCGGTAAAGTCAGGGTAGGTGATCAGGAAGCCGCCGCCTTCGGCCGCGCTGAGCGTGCGCATCTCGAAGGGATAGTCGGCATGTGCAGCGGTGGCCATTCAGTCTCCGTCGATCGGCGCAATGAACTTCTTCAGATAGATCGGCTTGATGGGCCGGTGCGCCGGCACCGGCAAAGTTCGCCCATCGGCACGAATGAACACGCAATGGCTGGAGCCGTCATGGCGCCGATCGACGCCGCTTTGCCGCGCCACCGTCTGCAATTGGCCGATCTGCCAATCCAGCGGGTTGTGCCGCATGGCTGCCAGCAGCTTGCCCGCAGTGTTCATGCCCGAGGCTTGTATGGTACTGCAGGCAGTATCACGCGACAAGCCAGGAGGCCAGGCGCCTCACTTCGTGCCCGACCACTTCGCCCAGCGCTCGGCCAGCTTGTCGCCGTTGTCGATCCAGAACTTCGGGTCTTCGGCAAACGCCTGCTTGTGGATGTCGGGGTTGGTGGGCAGTTCACCCAACAGGCTCTTGTCGACCAGCGGTGCTGCAGCCACGGCGGTGACGCCGTAGCGCACGTACTTGGGCAGCCTGGCCTGGTTTTCTGGCCGACCCATGAATTCCACCAGCGCCTCGGCCTTGGCCTTGTTCGGCGTGCCCTTCATGATCACCCAGCTGTCCAGGGTGTAGGGCGTGTCCTTCCACACCATCTTGAAGTTCTTCTTGTCCTTCTCGTTGGCGGCGGTGATGCGGCCGTTGTAGGCGGTGGTGAACACCACGTCGCCGGCGGCCAGCATCTGCGGCGGCTGGGCGCCGCTCTTCCAGAACACCAGGTCGGGCTTGATGGTGTCGAGCTTCTTGAAGGCGCGCTCCACGCCGTCGGGCGTGCGCAGGGTCTTGTACACGTCCTTGGCGGGCACACCGTCGGCGATCAGCGCCACCTCCAGGTTCCACTTGGCGCCGTTGCGGATGGCGCGCTTGCCGGGGAATTTCTTGCTGTCGAAGAAATCGGCCCAACCGGTGGGGGCGGTCTTGGTCTTGTCCGCGTCATAGGCCAGCACCAGGTTGTAGATGATGGCGCCCACACCGCAGTCATGCACCGTGCCGGGCAAGTAGCGCGCGGCGCCGCCGATCTTGGCCGCGTCCAGCTTTTCGTACAGGCCTTCGTCGCAGCCCACTTCCAGCTCGTCGGCTTCCACCTGCACCACGTCCCAGGTGTTGTTGCCGCCCTTGATCTTGGTGCGCAGCACGCCCAGGCCGCCGTCCCAGGCTTCGTCCAGCAGCTTGGTGCCGGTGGCGTTGAAGGGTTTGAAATAGATCTCCTTCTGGCCGTCCTGGTAGGCACCGCCCCAGCTCACCACCGTCAAATCACGCTGGGCCTGCGCGGCGCCTGCGGCCAGGGCCAGCAC
>JBBRJU010000555.1:0-2416 GCA_038218895.1 Burkholderiales bacterium | reverse complement strand
CAGGCCAGGCTGCCGGTGGGCCGGCTGCCAAATTCACTGTCGCGGTCCTGGCGCAGATGCGCCTGCAACGCGTGCGCGCCGAAGTCGCCCTGCCAGCCCAGCGCCAGTGCGTCCTGGTGGCGCTTGCCTTGCAGCGCGGGCGGGCCCACGGTGGCCGGGTTCAGCAGCGCGTCTTCCTTGCGCTCGGCCAGCGCGGTGAAGTAATGCGGGCCGATGCGCAGGCCCTGTTGCCAGCTGACGTTGCGCAGCGTGGTCTCGGTGCGGTAGTACTGTGGCTGGCTCTCGTAGGTGTTACGCGATTCGCCGATTTGCGCGCTGCTGTCGTGCACTGCCGACCAGCGGCCCTGCCAGGACAGGTTGGCGGTGCGCAGGGTCTGTGTGGACACATCGTCGGCCGTCTTGTCGAAACCGTCGTAGCGCCCCCACAGGTTGCTGGCCAACATGGCCAGGTCGATGCGGTGCACGGGCGTGAGCTGCTTGCCCAGGCGTGCCTGCAGGCCGCTGCGGCGCCAGCCGTCGTCGTCGGGGTTGGCGCTGGCAATGGCGCGGGCATTGAAGCCGCCGCTGCGGCCGTGCGATGCCGACAGGCTGTAGTCCAGCCCGGCGGCTTCACCACTGACCGATGCCCGCCCGATCACCAGGCTCTGGCTGCCGACCGTGAGGCCGGCTCCGGCCCGGGTCTTGCCACCACCGCGGCGGGTGAACAACTGCACCACGCCGGCGATGGCATCCGAGCCGTAGATGGCGGCCGCCGGCCCGCGCAGCACCTCCACCCGCTCGATCTCGTCGATCGGCAGCATCTCCCAGCGCGCACCGCCGGTGGCCTGGTCGTCCACCCGCAGGCCGTCGATGAACACGGCGGTGTGCCGTGCCTCGGCGCCGCGCACGAACACGCTGGTGATGCCGGCCGGCCCGCCGTTGCGGGCGAATTCCACCCCCGGCAGGCTGGCCAGCAGATCGACTGCGCAGGTGGCACCGCTGCGCGCGATGGCATCGCGCTCCAGCACGCTCACGTCGGCCAGCACCCGTGACAGGGCTTGCGGCGAGCGTGCCGCGGTGACCACCACCGTCTCGGTGGCGGCCTGGGCAGCGGCAAAGTGGGAGAAAGCCGCGCAGCACAGCGCAGCGGCTGCGCCAAGCGTAGCGCGTCGGGCACGGCGGCCCGGGAGAAAAGTCAACATGATGGAAGGAACCCGAACACATGCAGGCCGCTGCTTCCCCGCAGCCGCCCACGCCAAACGCTGCCCTTGCGGGGCGCGCCACCTTGCTGGCCGGTATCCGGGCTGGCGGAAACAACCCCTGTGGCCTTCCCGACCGTCGGCACGGCCAGTGGCGTCAGACACAGGAGCGGTGGGGTTTGAGGCCTCACGTCCGCTTACCGTTGCGGGGGCAGCGCAGGTTGGGTGATCGCCCGTGGGGCAACCACCTTCCTGCTTCCCGTTTAACCTGGCCGTCACGAAGGGCGGCCAGAGCACCAACGACGGGCATGCTAACCCAGCCAAGCTGGCAGCAGGCTGACACGCCACCCCCGGTGCGCAGGATCGGTGCTGCGGCCCCGCCACCTACAATCGGAGGCTACAACCGGAGGCAGCGCCAGCCCATGTCAAGACTCGATGACCTTGCCGAGCGGATCGAACGGCTGGTGTTGCGCCATGAAGAATTGCAGCGCACCAATGCCTTGCTGCAGTCCCAGCTGGGCAGCGTGACCAGCGAGCGCGACAGCCTGCGCTCGCGGCTGGCTGCGGCCCGGGCCCGCATCGACGCCCTGCTCGACCGCCTGCCGGCCGAGCCGGTGGCCACCCCGGCAGTGGCCCGCAAGCCTGATGCCGCATGACTGATGCCGCATGACTGACGACGCATGACTGACGATGCATGACCGACGCCGCATGAAGCAGATCGAAGCCACCATTCTCGGCCAGAGCTACATGCTGGCCTGCCCGCCCGACGGTGAAACTCTGCTGCGCGAAGCCGTGGCCATCGTCGACCGCGAGATGAGCGCCATCCGCGACGCCGGCAAGGTCAAGGCGCGCGAACGCATCGCCGTGCTCACCGCGTTGAACCTGGCCTACCAGCGCGCCGAACAGGCCCAGTTGGCAGCGCGCACACCGCCCCCGGTTCCCGCGCCGGCACTGGCCGTGGCCGACGGCGAGATCGACGTCGAGCACCTGATCCACCGCATCGACAGCGTGCTGCGCCAGGATGGCCAGCTGCTGTGACAAATGACACGCCAGCAGGGGCATCGGTCGTGTCTAGAATCATGTTGTTCGTTGCGTTCTGTGGGCTTTATATTTCCTTGATCCGATGCTCTATGAGCCAGGGCTTGGAACATCGCAAGGCTGGTGTGATCGTCTCGCGTCAGATGAACCCGAAGCCTCGCTGACCTCGCCCACCTGATCTCCCCCTTGGGATCAGGAAT
>JBBRJU010000554.1:0-2418 GCA_038218895.1 Burkholderiales bacterium | reverse complement strand
GATCCATTGGCCCAACCGCAACGCCGCCATCTTCGGCGGGCTCTACCTGGACCCGTCGAAGGACCGGTTCTACACCTCGATCCACGACCAGCTGGCCGCGCTGGGCAAGCTGGTGCAGGCCAGCAAGGTGCACCACATCGGCCTGTCCAACGAGACGCCCTGGGGGCTGGGTGAATTCCTGCGCCTGGCCGCGCAGCATGGGCTGCCCAAGGTGGTGTCGGTGCAGAACCCGTATGCGCTGGTCAACCGGTCGGCGGACAACGGCCTGGATGAGTCCCTGCTGCGCAGCGGCGTGGGCCTGCTGGCCTACAGCCCGCTCGGTTTTGGCGCGCTCACCGGCAAGTACGACGGCCCCGGCTTCGACCCGGCGCAGCCTGCGCTGGGCCGGCTGACGCGCTTCGAGAGCATGCGCAAGCAGCGCTGGGCCCGGCCCGAAACCCTGGTTGCCGCACGCCGCTACAACGCCCTGGCGCAGGAACACGGCCTCACGCCCACCCAGATGGCACTGGCCTTCTGCTACGGCAACTGGCGCGTCGCCAGCACCATCATCGGCGTGACCACTGCCGCCCAGCTCGATGAATGCCTGGCCGCCTGGGGCACCACCTTGCCTGCGGCGCTGCTGGCCGCCATCGACCAGGTGCGCTGGGAGCTGCGCGACCCGGCGCAGTGACCCGGCGGGGCGTGCAGTGGCCAGGAAGGAGAAGCACGTCAGCGAGACCCCGGCCACCCAGCGCTTGCGTGCGGCTGGCGTGGCCTTCACCGAGCATGTGTATGCCTATGTCGCGCATGGCGGCACGGCCGAATCGGCGCGCCAGCTGGGCTGGCCCGAACATGCGGTGATCAAGACGCTGGTGATGCAGAACGAGCGTGCCGAGCCGTTGATCATGCTGATGCACGGTGACAGGCAGGTGAGCACCAAGAACCTGGCGCGCGCCATCGGCGCAAAAAGCGTGGAGCCCTGCAAGCCCGAGGTGGCACAGCGCCACAGCGGCTACCTGGTGGGCGGCACCTCGCCGTTTGGCACGCGCAAGCCGATGCCGGTGTATGTGGAAACCACGGTGCTTGACTTGCCGGACCTGCTGGTCAACGGCGGGCGGCGTGGTTATCTGCTGGGGTTGAAGCCCACCGTGCTGGTGGCGCTGCTGGGCGCGCAGGCGGTGCGCTGCGCCATCTAGGCGTCCAGGCTCAACGGATGGCGCCCGGCTGGTAGCCCACGGCTTGCAGGCCGTCGCGCAGCAGGGCGGTGGCCCGCACTGGCCAGTGCAGGCTTGGGTCGGTGGTGGTGGTGGTGGTGGTCGGGTCGGTGGTGGCCAGAACACCACCCTGGCGCAGCGGCAGGGCCGCATTGGTGCTGGTTGCAGCAGCCTCTGAAGCCAGGACAGGCTGGTCGGCGGGCCGCTGGGCGCCCGACCACCAGGTGGCGGCCACCAGCACGCCCAGGGTCACCAGATTGGCGGCTTGGGGCAGCATGGCCACGCGCCGTGTCGAAAAATTTTCCATGTCGGTGAGTATCGGATCGTTACATGTGCAGCTCAAGGCACCGCGTGCCTGTATCCCGCCGGGCGGGGCACCCATTCAGGGGGGGCCGCGCACGCTGCAAGCGCCCGGCGTGACGGATGCACGGTGCGCCGCCTGCTGCCGGGCCGGCGGCGCGGCGTCAACCCGCGCTGCCGTGCTCGGCGAACATCGCGGCCAGGTGGGCTTCGCCACGCTCCAGCACGAAGTAGCGCAAGGCCTCGGCCGCTGGCGACAGCAGCTTGCCGGCGGTGCTGACGACATGCCAGCGCCGCATCAGCGGCAGGCCTTCCACCGCCGGTGCGGCAATCAGGCCGTTGCGCCATTCCAGGCCGATGGTGTGCAGCGAAATCAGGCTCACGCCCAGGCCCGCCATCACCGCCTGCTTGATCGCCTCGGTGCTGTTCATCTCCATCACCTGCACCGGTTGCAGGCGGTAGCGCTCCAGGTACTCCTCCAGTGCGGCACGCGTGCCTGACCCCAGCTCACGCACGATGAAGGGCTCACGCGCCAGCGCGGTGGCCGGCACGGCCTCGGCCTGCGCAAAGGCATGGCTGGGGGCGGTGACCAGCCCATGCGGGTGCATGGCGAAGGGCTCGGCGCGGTTGGCAAAGTCCTTGGGCGGGCGGCCCATGATCGACAGGTCGACCTCGTTGGCCTGCATCCAGGCGGCCAGCTGCTCGCGGTTGCCCAGGCGCAGCCGCACCTCGATGGCCGGGTGGTCGGCATGGAACTGCGCCAGCAACTGCGGCAGGAAATACTTGGCCGAGCTGACCATGCCCACGGTGAGCCGGCCCGATTCAATGCGCTTGAAGTGCGCCATCGCGTCGTCGGCCTCCTTCAGCGTGCCCAGCAGGCGGCGGGCGTAGACCAGGAAGTACTCGCCCGAGGTCGACAGCGACA
>JBBRJU010000553.1:0-2422 GCA_038218895.1 Burkholderiales bacterium | reverse complement strand
CACTTGCATTCAATCACCGGCATGTCGGTCTTCCAGCAGACCATGCTGGTGCGCGGCGGCCAGCATGGTGATCGGCCCGGGCTGTTTGCGGTGCCCCTGCTGCGCTGGAAGCAGCAGGCCGAGGCACTGGGCTGGACCGTGGTGCAAGGGCTGGCCGCCTTTGCCGCACCGGCGGGCAACACCACCCAGGCCACCCACGGCGCGCTGCGCAATGAGATCCTGGCCGACCTGCAGGCGGCGCTGCCGGTGGACGCCGTGCTGCTGAACCTGCACGGCGCGATGATTGCCGACGGCGACCCCGACGCCGAGGGCGACCTGCTGGCCCGGGTGCGCGCGCTGGTCGGCCCCGGGGTGCCCATCGCCGCCGAACTCGATCTGCACTGCCACCTCACCCGCCAGAAGGTGGCCAGTGCCGACATCCTGGTGGTCTACAAGCACTACCCGCATGTGGACGTGGCCGAGCGGGCCGATGAAGTGTTCAGCCTGTTGTGCCGCATGCTGGATGGCGCCATCCGGCCCACGATGGCGGTGTACGACTGCGCCATGCTCGGCATCTATCCCACCACCGCCGAGCCGCTGGCCAGCCTGGTGGCGCGGATGACGGCGCTGGAGGCCGAGCCAGGCGTGCTGTCGGTGTCGCTGGCGCACGGCTTTCCCTGGGGCGACACACCCGAAGTCGGCACTCGGGTGCTGGTGCTGACCGATGGCGACGCCGCGCTGGCCGCCCGGCACGCCACTGCCCTGGGCGAGGCCGTGTGGGCCGTGCGCGACGCCATCGTGCCGCCATTCCACAGCATCGACCAGGCCATCGACCGGCTGCTGGCGCATGGCGCTGGCGGCGCGACCGATGGCCGGCCGTTCGTGCTGGCCGACACCGCCGACAACCCCGGCATCGGTGCGGCGGGTGATTCCACCTTTCTGCTGCAGCGGCTGATCGCGCGTGGCGTGGGCGGCGTGGCCCTGTCGCCCATGTGGGACCCGGTGGCCACGGCGCTGGCCTTCGACGCCGGCGTGGGCGCCCGCCTGGCCATGCGCATCGGCGGCAAGCTGGGCCCGGCCTCGGGCGCGGCGCTCGATCTGGACGTGCAGGTGATGGCGCTGACGGCCGATGCCTGGCAGCCCTTCGGTGGTGCGCTGGCGCCGCTGGGCCGCATGGCCTGGCTGCGCGCCGGCGGCCCGGGTGATGATCGGGCCATCGACATCGTGGTCAACGACCACCGGGTGCAGAGCTTCCACCCTGATTGCTTTCGCATGGTCGGCATCGACCCGCTGCGCCCGCGTGCGCTGGTGGTCAAGTCGACCCAGCACTTCCACGCTGCCTTTGCGCCGATCGCCCGCGAGGTGCTGTATGTCTCGGCGCCGGGCGCGGGCTCGATGCACATGGCGGCCCTGCCGCACCGCCTGGTGCAGCGCGGCCTGTGGCCCCGGGTGGCCGATCCGGTGCGCGGCCTGGTGGACATGGCCGCCCACTGATCTGCGGCGCACCAAGAAAAAAGCCCGGGCTGGCCCGGGCTTGGTATGCATGGCGGCCCGGCTGTTGCAGCCGGGCCGCAGGGCGGCGTTTTAGTGGCCCGACGCGCCCGACGCGCCCAGGCCGGTTTCCGACCGGATCTGCTGCGCTTCGAACAGGCCACGCTCCTTGGTGGCCTGGGCGCTGCGGTCGAGCACGCTGAACAACCAGATGCCGAAGAAGCCGATGGCCATCGAGAACAGCGCCGGTGAGGTGTACGGGAACCAGGCCGAGCCCTTGGGGTTGCCCAGGGTCACTTCCCACACCGACGGCGACACCACGGTCAGGCCCACCGACGAGATCAGCCCGAGAAAGCCGCCGACCACTGCGCCGCGGGTGGTGCAGTCTTTCCACAGCACGCTCATGAACAGCACGGGGAAGTTGGCCGACGCCGCGATGGCAAAGGCCAGGCTCACCATGAAGGCGATGTTCTGCTTCTCGAACACGATGCCCAGCGTCACGGCCAGGGCACCCAGGCACAGCGTGGTGATGCGCGAGACCCGCAGCTCGGCCTTGCTGTCGGCGTTGCCCTTCTTGACCAAGGTGGCGTAGATGTCGTGCGACACCGCCGAGGCACCCGACAGCGTCAGGCCGGCCACCACCGCCAGGATGGTGGCAAAGGCCACCGCCGAGATGAAGCCGTAGAAGAGGTTGCCACCCACTGCCTTGGCCACCAGCACCGCGGCCATGTTGGCCGTGCCCGCGCCGCCCAGGATCACGCCCTTGGCAACGTCGGCGTACTCGGGGTTGGTCAGCACCAGGGTGATGGCACCGAAGCCGATGATGAAGATCAGCACGTAGAAGTAGCCGATCCAGGTGGTGGCCCAGAACACGCTCTTGCGGGCTTCCTTCGCATCGGGCACGGTGAAGAAGCGCATCAGGATGTGCGGCAGACCGGCGGTGCCGAACATC
>JBBRJU010000552.1:0-2456 GCA_038218895.1 Burkholderiales bacterium | reverse complement strand
ATGCTCAACGGCCACGCCATCTGCCACGGCGGCCTCATCACCACCCTGGCCGACAGCAGCTTTGCCTTTGCCTGCAACAGCTACAACGAACTGACAGTGGCCTCGGGTTTCACCGTCGACCTGCTGGCCCCGGGCCGGCTGGGCGACGTGCTCACCGCCACCTGCAGTGAGGTGCGCAAGGCCGGCCGCACCGGCGTGTACGACGTGGACGTGCGCAACCAGCGGGGTGAGCGCGTCGCAGTGTTCCGCGGCCGCAGCTACACCGCCCGTGGCAAGCCGGTGATTCCTGCTGCCTGACGTCGCAGAAGCAACCGCCACAGACCGGCCCCCCAAGCCCGACTGCTCCAAGAACCACCCGCCCAAGCCCGACCCGGAGACCTTGCCCATGCCTGTGCGCCACCCCGCCCCTGGTGATCTGGAGCCGATCGAGACCGCCAGCCGCGATGAGATCAGCGCGCTGCAACTGCAGCGGCTGCAGGCCACCTTGCAGCGGGCCTACAACAAGGTGCCGCACTTCCGCGCCGCCTTTGACGTGGCGGGGGTGCACCCGGCCGACTGCAAGACGCTGGCGGATCTGGCGAAGTTCCCGTTCACCACCAAGAAAGACCTGCGCGACCATTACCCCTTCGGCCTGTTTGCCGTGCCGCGAGACCAGGTGGTGCGCATCCACGCCAGCAGCGGCACCACCGGCAAGCCCACGGTGGTGGGCTACACGCAAGCTGACATCGACACCTGGGCCCACCTGGTGGCGCGCAGCATCCGCGCCGCCGGCGGCCGGCCGGGCGACATGGTGCATGTGGCTTACGGCTACGGCCTGTTCACCGGCGGGCTGGGTGCGCACTACGGCGCCGAGAAATTGGGCTGCACCGTGGTGCCGATGTCTGGTGGCCAGACTGAAAAGCAGGTGCAGCTGATCGCCGATTTCAAGCCCGACATCATCATGGTCACGCCCAGCTACATGCAGGTGTTGATCGAGGAATTCCGCCGCCAGGGGCTGGACCCGGCGGCGATGTCGGTCAGCGTGGGCATCTTCGGCGCCGAGCCCTGGACCGAAGCCATGCGCACCCAGATCCAGGCCGACGCCGGCATCCTCGCCGTCGACATCTACGGCCTGAGCGAGGTGATGGGCCCGGGCGTGGCCAGCGAATGTGTGGAGACGCAAGATGGCCCGGTGGTGTGGGAAGACCATTTTTACCCCGAGATCATCGACCCCGACACCGGTGCGGTGCTGCCCGATGGCGCGGAAGGTGAATTGGTGTTCACCGCGCTGACCAAGCAGGCGCTGCCGATGATCCGCTACCGCACGCGTGACCTCACCCGGCTGCTGCCGCCGAGCGCGCGCAGCTTTCGCCGCATGGGCAAGATCGTCGGCCGGTCGGACGACATGCTGATCATCCGCGGCGTGAACGTGTTCCCCACGCAGATCGAGGAGATCGTGCTGCAGAGCCCGAAGCTGTCGGGCCAGTACCAGCTGGTCGTCGGCCGCGACGGCCCGCTGGACACCTTGCGCGTGCGCATCGAGCTCAACATCGGCGCGGCCCAGGCTGGCGCTGCCGACATAGCCGAGCTGCAGCACTGGCTGCAGCACCGCATCAAGACGCTGGTGGGCGTGAACACCACGATCGAGGTGCTGCCGCCTGACAGCATCGAACGCACCCTCACTGGCAAGGCCCGTCGCGTGCTGGACACGCGCAAGGCCTGAGAGTCTGAGAGTTTTTCGAACATGCCTGCGCACCACCCCAAAACGGCTCGCCACCCCAAAGCCCGCCCGCGCGCCGTTGCAAATGCGCGCCATGGCCCGAACGATGGCTGCGCTTTGCGCCTGGATCGGGCGGGTTTTGGGGCGTTGCTCGGGCACGCTCGAATTCCTCCCGGCCTCTGACCCCCCAACCCCACTTCAATGAAAGCGACCGATGTACACCCAGGCAATGGACACGATGCCCAAGGAATCGGGCGACGCACCGAAGGCGCTGCGCTCGGCCGAAGAACTGGCACTGCAAGAACGCTTCGACAGCCGCATCGACGCGGGTGACTTCATCGAGGCCAAGGACTGGATGCCCGAGAACTACCGCAAGACCTTGCTGCGCCAGATCAGCCAGCATGCACATTCGGAAATTGTCGGCATGCTGCCCGAGGGCAACTGGATCAGCCGTGCGCCCACGCTCAAGCGCAAGGCCATCCTGCTGGCCAAGGTGCAGGACGAAGGTGGCCACGGCCTCTACCTGTACGCCGCGGCCGAGACGCTGGGCAGCACGCGCGACCAGCTGATAGATGCGCTGCACAGCGGCCGCGCCAAGTACAGCAGCATCTTCAACTACCCCCCGCTGAGCTGGGCCGACATCGGCACCATCGGCTGGCTGGTCGATGGCGCCGAAATCCCAGTGCTGGCGTGCTTCGTTCCAGGTCAGATCGGGGTCGGGCAAGGTCACACCCAGCACCCGGGCCTGGTCGACGGT
>JBBRJU010000551.1:0-2475 GCA_038218895.1 Burkholderiales bacterium | reverse complement strand
GCAAACTTCTCCGAAGCGGGAAGCTGCGCAATGCTGCGAGCCGACAGACCACCGGTAAGCCGTGTGCGGGAACTCCGCATGCACGGCTTGAAAGGGGCGTTGGCGCTGAACCCGGCCTTCGGGCCACTTAGAACCAACGTCTACCAATGAGCCGATCTGCCCCCATCAGCGTCCACGCCAGCGACCCTGCCAGCAAACCCGCCCGCGCCTACACCCGTGCCGCCGGCCTGCCCGCCCTGCTGGCGCAGCGCATTGCCATCATCGACGGCGCAATGGGCACGATGATCCAGCGCTACAGGCTCGGCGAGGCCGATTTCCGGGGCAGCCGCTTTGCCGGCCACGGCAAGGACCTGAAGGGCAACAACGACCTGCTGCAGCTCACCCGGCCCGATGTGGTCAGCGAGATCCACCGCCAGTACCTGGCTGCCGGCGCGGACATGATCGAGACCAATACCTTCGGCGCCACCAGCATCGCGCAGGAAGACTACGGCCTGGGCCACATCGCGCGTGAGCTGAACGTGGAAGCCGCCCGGCTGGCGCGCGAAGCCTGCGATGCCTTCAGCACCCCCGAACACCCGCGCTACGTGGCCGGCGCGCTCGGCCCCACGCCGCGCACGGCCAGCATCAGCCCCGATGTGAATGACCCTGGCGCACGCAATGTCAGCTTCGATGCACTGCGGGCGGCCTACTTCGAGCAGGCCAGCGGCCTGCTGGAGGGTGGCTGTGATCTGTTCCTCGTCGAGACCATCTTCGACACCTTGAACGCCAAGGCGGCGATCTTCGCGCTGGATGAACTGATGGAGCAGACCGGCGAGCGCCTGCCGGTGATCATCAGCGGCACCGTCACCGACGCGTCCGGCCGCATCCTGAGCGGCCAGACGGTGCCCGCCTTCTGGCACAGCGTGCGCCATGCCCGGCCGCTGGCAGTGGGCCTGAACTGCGCGCTGGGCGCGGCGGTGATGCGGCCTTACATCGAAGAGCTGGCCAAGGTGGCCGGCGACACCTTCATCAGCTGCTACCCGAATGCCGGCTTGCCCAACCCGATGAGCGAAACCGGTTTCGACGAGACGCCCGAGGTCACCGGCCGCATGCTGGCTGAATTTGCCCAGGCCGGCTTCGTCAACATCGTCGGTGGCTGCTGCGGCACCACGCCAGAGCACATTGCCGAGATCGCCCGGCGGGTGGGGCAGTACCGGCCGCGCAGCAAGGTCGATCCGCTGTTCAGCGGCTTGCTGGTGACCTGATCAGACCGGTGCAGCCGCGCTGACGGCGGGCGGCTCGAGGTCCGCCCACAGTGCGGCCGGCGGAATGTGCAGATCCACACTGGCCAGATGCAGGGTGTCGGCGGCGTCGCCGGGGTGCAGGACCCACAGGCCGTCTTCGGCCCGTTTGCGAAACAGGTCGCAGCGCTGGCCCTGCACATCCACCAGCAGCACCTCTTGCAGGCCGGGCAGCTGGCGGTAGGCGGCAAACTTGTCGCCGCGGTCGAACGCGGCGGTGGACGCTGACAGCACCTCGACCACCAACACCGGTTCACGCTTGACCAGGCGGTCGGCCAGATCAGCGGCGCTGCAGGTGACCATCAGGTCGGGGTAGAAAAAGCAGTCGGCGGCTTCAACCCGCAGCTTCACGTCGCTGCCATACACCCGACAGGGTGTGCCGCGCAGGTGCTGGCGCAAGGCGATGTAAAGGTTGCCGGCCACGGTGTCGTTGCGGTCTTCCCCGCCCGCCATCGCAAACACCTCGCCACGCACGAACTCGTGGCGGACCGTCTGGCCGGCATCCCAGGCCAGAAATTCGGCAGCCGTCATCGGCCGCTTTGCAGTGCATATCCCACGGTGGCCTCCGACGCGATCAAACCCATGGCCAAAGTCTAGCCGCACAGCCTCCTAGAATGTGGGCTTTCCCGAGGAGCGTTGCGACGGTGGGCTGCCAGCAGCCTGCTGCCAGGCTCGGGACGGCGCGGCCCGTGGCTGCGCCTGGCAACGGCGCTCACCCACCGCCTGCACGAGGCGCCCCGGGTGAGCCGGGCGCGACGTGCGGGCCGACTGGACACACGCCCCGCCATGACCGCTGCATCCCATCACGTTCCCCCCATGCGCCTGGCCGGCCTGGAGCCGGTGGCCATTGGCGCCGGCAACCTGTTCGTCAACATCGGTGAGCGCACCAATGTGACCGGCAGCAAGGCCTTCGCCCGGATGATCCTGGAAGGGCGCTACGAAGACGCGCTGAGCGTGGCCCGCCAGCAGGTGGAAAACGGCGCGCAGATCATCGACGTCAACATGGATGAAGCCATGCTCGACAGCGTGGCGGCGATGGAGCGCTTTCTCAAGCTGATCGCCAGCGAGCCCGAGATTTCCCGGGTGCCGATCATGGTCGACAGCAGCAAGTGGAGCGTGATCGAGACCGGCCTGAAATGCCTGCAGGGCAAGGGCATCGTCAACAGCATCTCGCTGAAGGAAGGCGAGGCCGAGT
>JBBRJU010000550.1:0-2484 GCA_038218895.1 Burkholderiales bacterium | reverse complement strand
CTGCACATGCATGATGGCGCGCTGGATCACCCGCTGGAAACCGAGCGTGGGCTGGGTGTCCACCTCCTCGGTGCCGCCGACGGTGGGCGTGTTTTCCTTGATGAAGGTGGTGAGGCTCTTGCGCAGGTCGTCGATGTTGGCGGCACAGGCCTTCAACACTTCGGCGGCGGAAGGGTTGTCCAGCAACGCGAGCAGCAAGTGCTCGACGGTGATGAACTCATGGCGCTGTTGGCGCGCCTCGACGAACGCCATGTGCAGGCTGACTTCAAGTTCTTGCGCAATCATGCGGCCTCCATAATGCACTGCAGCGGATGCCCGGCGCGGCGCGCCGCGGCGAGTACGAGTTCAACTTTGGTGGCCGCCACGTCCTTGGTGTAGACACCGCAGACGCCACGACCTTCGTGGTGGATCTTCAACATGATCAGCGTGGCCGATTCCAGATCACGCCGGAAATAATGCTGCAACACCATCACCACGAATTCCATCGGGGTGTAGTCGTCGTTGAGCAGCACCACTTGGTAAAGCTGTGGGGGTTTGGTGCGCGCCGTCTTGCGCTCGGCGACCACGGCACCGCTGTCGCCACGGCGCGGTTGCACCGGTGGTTTCAGCGGCGGCGACGGTGGTTCTTCTGGTGGCATCGTTCATTCTATGCATTGCGGCTGTTCGCCAAGGTGCTGGGTCGGATATTGCGATCTTTGACGCAGTTGCAAGGCATGAAAAGGACGGCGCGTCGCGCATTGATGGCCCGCTGAGCGGACTGCATCCGTGCTGTCGCGCAAAAGCTGGCGGCCCTGTAGGGGAACTACAACCCGGCTTGATCCAGTTCTCCGCATTGACGCGCCGTCCAGACGATTCGCAGAATCGCCTGAATCTCCGTCTCGTGGGGAGTTGCTGGAGGACATGATGTTGATTGGCACCGTCAAATGGTTCAATGACGCCAAGGGTTTCGGATTTCTCGAGCCTGAGGAAGGCGGCCCGGACGTGTTTGCGCACTTTTCGGCCATCGAGATGGACGGCTTTCGCACGCTCAAGCAGGGCAGCAAGGTCAGCTTCGAACTGGTGCAGGGCCCCAAGGGCAATCTGGCACAGCACATCAAGCCGCTGGTCACGCAAGACGCCTGACAGCGTTTGTCCATCGCCCGAGGTGCTAGTTGGCAGCGATGCATCTGCGCCTCCATCTTGCTGTATCTGCCAGCCGCCGAGCCAGTGCCGAGCCAGTGGCCGATCTGGTTGCTGTGCCCGTTGCCGATCAGGCCTCACTGAGCGTCAACAGCATGTTGGCATACCAGGCGCAGTTCAGGCCCAGCGATTCATCTTGCACCAAATCACGGCCAGCCATGTCCAGGCGGGCGGAATGCACGCCCATCAGCTTCCAGGGCAGGGGCGCATCGGGCGCGGCCTGCAGGTCGCGCCGCACCACCGGCGCGCCACTGGTGCCGCGGTGGGTGCGCGCGTCGGTCAGAAAGTAGCCCTGGCCTTGAAAGCGCAGACCGAAGGCCGACGCAATGACCGATTGCCGCACCACCGGCAGATGGTGCAGGGTGTCGTGGAAGCCGAGCGGAAAGCCGACGATCAAGACCGAACTGCCCACCTCCACCGGGTCGTCCAGATGCTGCAGGTGTGCCGGTGTGAACGCGTACAGCAATGCAGACGGCGGCAGCGCCTGGCGGTCGAGTTCGATCATGGCCACGTCGATCTCGCCGCTGGCATCGGTGCCTTGGTGCCACTGGCTCTGGCCGTCGGCATACAGCATCAGAGACATCCGCGCCGATTTCGCCAGATCGTCGGCATTGGTATGCACCTCGATCTCGATGCGGTTCGGGAAGTGCTTGGTCGGCTTGTCGATCAGCACATGCCGGCTGGTGACGAGGTAGAGCCGCCCGTCCCGCTCGAAGAAAAAACCGCTGGCATTGGTGAGGCCGCGCTGGTGCTCGAAGGTGGCGATGCGGGTGGCCGCGAGCAACAGCGAGTCGATCGGCGGGCGGGCGGGCGGCTGGGGCGTGGGGGCAGGCGCCACATCGGGGGCGTCGCGCATCGCGCAATCTCCAAGGGTTGCACGAGACGATACCACTGTGGCTTCTGACTCACCGGCGTCAGGCGCGCAGCGTAGGCAAGCACCAGAATCGTCTGCGCCGGGCCGCTCACCGACCCCGCCTGCCCGCCGCGCCTGACCAGCCCGACTGGCTGCCCAGTCTTTCCCCGCCGGAGACCCCCGATGACAACTCGACTGCCCCTGCTGACCGACGCCCAGGTGGGCCCACCCGACCTGGTGGCCACCATCCGCCAGCGCCGGGGTGGTGCGCTGATCGACCTGGACCGGCTGCTGCTGCACAGTCCTGCATTTGCGCTGGGCTGGAATGAATTCATGGGCCGGGTGCGCAACGCCCTGGGCGTGCCGCCGCTGCTGCGCGAGCTGGCGATGTGCGGCGTGGCGGCCCTCAATGGGGCGGATTTCGAAATGCACCACCATGCACCGCTGTACCT
>JBBRJU010000549.1:0-2500 GCA_038218895.1 Burkholderiales bacterium | reverse complement strand
GGTCGGCCGGGCTCTCGACCACCAGCAGTTGCTTGGCGTCGCGCTGCGGGTCGCTGCAGGTGGCGCACAGCGTCTCTTCGGTGAAGGTGTGGCAGCGCGCGCAATGCTGCACCGCCACCGAGGCGGTCTGCAGCGCCTGGGCCAGCCGCTGTGCGCCGTCACGGTCGTGTTGCAGCAGGTGGTAGGCCATGCGCTGGGCTGACTTCTGGCCCACGCCCGGCAAGCGGCGCAGCGCGTCGATCAGGCCTTCGAGGCTGCGCTCGGCCACTGCAGGGTCAGAACGGAAACTTCATGCCGGGGATCTGCGGCATGCCGGCGGTGAGCTTGCCCATCTTTTCCTGCGAGGTTTCCTCGGCTTTGCGCACGGCCGCGGTGAAAGCGGCTGCGACCAGGTCTTCCAGCATGTCCGTGTCGTCGGCCAGCAGGCGCGGGTCGATGGTGACGCGGCGCACGTCGTGCTTGCAGGTCATCTGCACCCTGACCAGGCCGGCGCCGGATTCACCCGTCACCTCGATGGTGGCGAGCTCGTCCTGGGCCTTCTTCAGGTTGTCCTGCATCGCCTGGGCCTGCTTCATCAGGCCGGCCAGTTGGTTCTTCATCATGGTGGGGGTGCCTCGTGGGTTGCTGGCAGACCGCCGCCGACGGCGGCCTGGGGTTTGATCGAGCCCGGCACGATGCGGGCTGTCGGGAACTGTGCCATCAGTGCGCGCACCTCGGGGTCGGCATGGATCAGCTGCTCGGCGGCGTGCTGGGCCGCCGCACGCGCATGGTTGTCGCGGCGGGCGATGGAATCCTGCGCCACGCCGGCCACCACGTCCACCTGGGCCGGCTCACCGAGCGCATCGGCCAGCGCGGCTGACAGCTTGGCCGACAGGCCCGGGTTGCGCAGGCTCTCACGCTCGGCGCGCAGCTGCCAGCGCCGGCCGCCGCCGTCGGCCGGCGTGACAGCCAGCAGCTCGGCCTGCCAGGCCAGTTCGCGCACCATTGCCACCAGGCTGCCAGCGGCTGCCAACGGCCGCACCAGCGCGGCCCAGCGATCACCGAGCGCGGTGGTGTGTCGCGGGTTGATTGGGGTGATGGAGGCGAGTGTGGCGATTGGGGCGACAGCGGCCGCAGGCGCGGGTGCGCGCACGCTGGCGAGTGCGTCCGTTACAGGGTCTGCATGCGCCGGCGGCGGATGGGCATGCAGCGCCGTGAAGTCGTCGGGCACCTGCTCGTCGGCCCAGGGCGGAGGCTCCTCGGCCTTGACCCGCCAGGGCATCGCCGGCGCCGCCGCAGGGCGAGCTGCGGTCGCGCGCTCGGGCGCAGCCGGGCGCGCGCCCAGGATGGGCGCTGCAACTTGCACCGCGACAGGCATCGTGGCTGACGTCACGGCCGGTACGGTGACCGGGGGGGCCACGGGCACCACCACTGGCACCACCACGGGCACCACCACGGGCACCCCTGCGGACACTGTTCCGGGCACTGCAGGCGCCAGCGCCGGGGCCGCTGCGCGGGCCATTGCTGGCACGGGCAACGGCACCGGCGGTGCTGGCGGCAGCACTGCCCGCGCCGGCGCGCTGTTGCGCGCTTCACGCGAGGCAGCCACCAGCGGTGCCGCACGCGGTGCACCGGTCAGGGCAGCCAGGGCAGCCAGGGCCGGTGCCGGCCCGGCCGGTGGAAAGGCCAGCAGGCGCAGCAGCACCATGGTGAGCGCGGCATAGTCGTCCGACAGCAGGCTCAGCTCGGCCCGGCCATGCACCACGATGCTGTAGAGCAGCTGCGTCTCGTCGGCCGGCAGCAGCGCGGCCAGCGCGCGGGCGCCGGCGGTGTCGGGGTCGGCATCGTCCAGCGCGCCGGGCACGGCCTGCTCCACCGCCATCTGCTGCAGCAGGCCGGCCATCTCTTCGAGCGTGCCTGCAGCCGACAGGCCCATGGCGCGCAGTGCATGCACCGTGGCCAGCACGCCAGGGCCATCGCGCCCCGCCAGCGCCCGCACGAGGCTGGCGGCATGAGACCGGTCGACCGTGCCCAGCATGGCACGCACGCCATCCTCGGCCAACGCACCCGCGCCGAAGGCGATGGCCTGATCGGTGAGCGACAGCGCGTCGCGCATCGAGCCACGTGCCGCCCGCGACAGCAGCCGGATGGCACCCGCATCGGCCGCCACGCCCTCGGCCGCCAGCACCTGCTGCAGATGCGCGGCCACGGTCTCAGGCGCCATCGGCCGCAGGTTGAACTGCAGGCAGCGGCTGAGCACGGTGGGCAGTATCTTGTCCGGGTCGGTGGTGGCCAGCACGAACTTCAGATAGTCAGGCGGCTCCTCCAGCGTCTTCAACAGGGCGTTGAAGGCGTCCTTGGTGAGCTGGTGCGCCTCGTCGATCATGAAGACCTTGTAGCGCGCCACACTGGGCTTGTAGGCAGCGCGCTCGATCAGGTCGCGGATCTCGTCCTTGCCACCGTTGCTGGCGGCGTCCATCTCGATGTAGTCGATGTAGCGGTCGGCGTCGATCTCGGTGCA
>JBBRJU010000548.1:0-2510 GCA_038218895.1 Burkholderiales bacterium | reverse complement strand
GGCAGCGCTGCGGTCGACGCACTGAAGAACGTCAACATGGTGGTGGCGCCCGGCGAGGTGGTCGGCCTGATCGGGCCGTCCGGCTCAGGCAAGAGCACGTTGCTGAAGTGCCTGGGCGCGGTGATCGAACCCACCGCCGGCCGCATGGTCCTGGGTGGCGAGACCATCTACGACAACGGCTGGAAGATCACTGACCTGCGCGCATTGCGGCGCGACCGCATCGGCTTCGTGTTCCAGGCACCGTACCTGATCCCGTTCCTGGATGTCACCGACAACGTCGCCCTGCTGCCGATGCTGGCCGGCCGCCCCAATGCCGAGGCGCGGGCACGCGCCTTGCAATTGCTGAATGCGCTGGATGTCGGCCATCGCGCGCGCGCCCAACCGTCTGAACTGTCCGGTGGCGAGCAACAGCGCGTGTCGATCGCCCGCGCACTGGCCAACCGGCCGCCGGTGATCCTGGCGGACGAGCCGACCGCACCGCTGGACAGCGAACGCGCCTTGGCCGTGGTGCGCATCCTCAACCAGATGGCCGTGCAGCACCACACCGCCATCATCGTGGTGACGCACGACGAGAAGATCATCCCGACCTTCAAGCGGATCTACCACATCCGGGACGGACAGACCGAAGAAGAAGCCGGGCAAGGCCTCGCGCTTTAGGCCGCAGGAACCGCACGAACCGCACGAACCGCACGAACAGCGCCCGCATCGCCACCGCGTCTTCGCCGGGCGCACACCGGTTCGGGCCTCGTGTCGAGGCTCAGGGCTTCAAGCCCGCGCAAGGATCGCGGCGCGGCTGGGCAGGCAGCTTCGCACCCTGGTCCTTGGCGCGTGCGGCCATGTCCTCATGGTGCTTCAGGACATAGGCCGTGCATTGTTCTTGCGTCGTCATTGCGCCCATGCGGGTCATGTGCTCGCTGCGCTCGGCAGCTGTCATCAAGGCCCATCCCGGGGTGACGTCCGCGCCCGCGCGCGCGCCCGGCCCGCGGCCGCCGCCCATGCCCATGCCCATGCCAGGCGCGCTGGCGCCCGGGCCCATGCCCATGCCCATGCCCATGCCCGGGCCCGGGCCCGGGCCCGCGCCACCTTGTGCCAAGGCAGCGCCGCCGGCGACGGCGAAGCCACCCAGCAAAACCATCAGACGGATCGTTTTCATGTCATTTCCTTGGTGATGCCGAACAAGTGTCCATCGTTGGCTCTGCCGGACAGGGCTGCATTGCCCAAGATCAATGCAAGATCACGCCGGGATCACGCCGGGATCACGCCAGCGGCGCGTCCACGTCCTCATTCGGCGCCGTCGTCGACAGCCAGGCCGCCGGCACGCCAGCGCAGCATGCCACCCGCCAGATTGGCGACGTCGGTGAGGCCAGCCCGCTGCAACAGCACCGCTGCCTGGGCAGAGCGTGTGCCCGAGCGGCAGACCGTCACCACCGGCCGGGTGCGATCGATGTCGCCCGTGCGCAAGGACAGTTGAGACAGCGGCAGCAGCCGTGCGCCATGGATGTGCCCCAGCGCGTCGCTGAACTCCTGCGGCTCACGCACGTCGATGATCTGGATTTCCTGCGCGCGCACGCCCGCGATGCGCTCTTGCAGCACCGCCGGCTGGATTTCCCAGGTTCCGCCGAAGGTGCAGGTCAATGGCGCCCAGTCGGGGTCCGATGCGGCGGTGTGGCCGTCTTCAGGCTGCCCGCAACGCAGGTTTGCAGGCACCGCCATGTCCATCAGCTTGGGGTGTGGCAGCCCCAGGTTGTTCATGTAGCCGGCAAAGTCGGTGGCATTCGCATCGCCGCCCAACCGCGGGTTGTAGCGGATTTCCTCGGCCACGCTGGTGACGGTCATGCCCCGGTAGTCGTGCCCTGGATACAGCAGGCACGCCGGTGGCAAGCGCAGGATCTGTTGACGCACAGAGCGGAACAACTGGTCGGCACTGCCCTGCTGGAAATCGGTGCGGCCGCAACTGCGGATCAGCAGGGCGTCACCGGTGCAAGCCAGGCTGTGATCGTCGAGCACATAGGTGAGGCACCCGCTGGTGTGGCCAGGCGTGGCGCGCACCTCCAGATGCCGGGAGCCGAAGGCCACCCGGTCGCCGTGCTGGAGCAGGCGATCGGCGTTGCTGGCACCGGCGTTGGCGGACAGCAGGATCTGGCTGCCACAGCGCTGCTTGAGCAACCAGGCGGCCGTCACATGATCGGCGTGCACATGGGTGTCAAGGGTGGCCACCAGGCGCAGGCCCAGTTCGCGCAGCAAGGCCCGGTCGCGGCGCGCATTCTCGAACACCGGGTCGATCAGCACCGCCTCGCCCGAGCCCGCGTCGCCCAGCAGATAGGTGTAGGTGGACGAACTCGCGTCAAACAATTGTCGAAAGAGCAGCATGTTCAGGTCGTTCCCAGGAATGTCGTGCCAATCAGGCTGCGCGGCGGTTGGCCACCAGACGTTCACCCCCGCCGCACCGCTGCCGCGCCCGGCGCCGGCCGCAGGGGCCGGCCCGTGGTTCAGGTGCGCTGCAGCAGGCG
>JBBRJU010000547.1:0-2511 GCA_038218895.1 Burkholderiales bacterium | reverse complement strand
TGGCTTGCGCATCGTCCAGCGACGAGCGCGGCACCAGCAGGTCCACATCCGACGGCAAGCGGCCCGGTCCGATGGCCAGGCCCTGCACCATGTAGGCCGACCCCTTCAACAGCACTACCGGATACGGCGCACCGGCCAGCGCCCGGGCGCCATCTTCCAGCGCCCACAGCAGGGTGTCGCGGCGCCAGGTGGCGTAGCGCTGCTCTGCCAGCAGATGGCGCGCCGCGGGCGGCGGCACCGCGTCCAGCAGCCCGGCCTGCGCCACCGCATGGGCCAGGCGCCCCAGCAGGCGCAAGCGGCGTGACAGCCGGATCACGTGCTCCCACTGCTTCAGGTCCCAGGTCAGGCAGCGCGCCGGTTCGCGCAGCGCGGCCAGCCAGCCCAGGCCGTGCAGCGCGCCCGGCGGGTGCTCGACCTCAGCCGGCATGGGGGGCAACGGCTGCGTCGTGTGCCAGCGGCGTGAGGGCGGGGGCCGGGGCGTCGGCGGCAAGCTGCGACCACAGTGCATCCAGGCGCTGCGTGGCGTCTTCCAGGTCGCTGTACACCAGCCGCCACAGGGCCATGCGGCGCACCAGGCCCAACACCGTGCGAAAGCCGGTGGCGCCCAGGGCCGTGTAATTGAAGGCGTTGAAGGCCAGGCTGGTGAACGCCGATTCGGGCGTGATGGGCTCCAGCGTGGTGGCACTGCCGGCCTGCCAGCGCGGGATCACCAGCAAGGCCGGCACGGCAGCTTGGTGGCGTGCGGCGACGCTGGCGGCCGGGGGCGCCAAGTGCGCCACCGTGCCCTTGCGCGTGCCCTCGAACGAAGGGCCCAGTTCGGCCGCAGGCGCAAAGCGCCGGATGACGTCGATGGAGGCGTTTTTCAGCGCCACCGGCTTCACGCAGGGCCGCATCAGGCCGCTGGCTGGGTCGCAGGCGCCGAACTCGTCGGACAACAGCCGCCAGCCGCGCGTCACCAGTGCCGCCGTCAGCGTGCTCTTGCCCGAGCCCGGCAGCGCCGGCATCAGCAGGGCGCGGCCATCGCGGGCCAAGGTGCCGGCGTGCAGCAGCAGCACATCGTTCATGCGCCTGCCGATGAGCCAGTTCGCCCCCCATTCCAGCAACGGCAGCACCTGCTCGGCGGGAAAGGGTTCGAAAGCGGGTAGGCCATCGGCCAGCAGCCGCACCTGTGGCCGAACCCAGCGCCGCAGCCCCAGGCCGGGCCGCAGGTCCAGGTGCAGGTCGGCCCAGGGCGGGGCCGCATTGCCGGGCTCGGCGTCGGCGTCGGCTCCGAAGTGGCGGTAGGCCGTGGCGATCTGGGCCGCCGCCGGCCATGCCAAGGGTGACCGCACGCGGACCCGCGCCAGGCCCAGGTCCAGCACCAGTCCGGATCCGGTCAGGAGTTCGGCCACCCGGTCGGCGGTCAGTGGCGTGGGCGAAGCCATTGCAGGTGGTCCAGGGGCGCGGCTCACTTCGATGGGCAGTGCGGTCTCGCCTGCGCGGCCTGCGCTCATGCCGGCAGGCACCGCGCCAGGCCCGCCAGCACGAAAGTGTTCAGCGCGCCGGCCACCATTGCGGCGGCCTCGGTCGCGGGCTGTCCGGTTTCCTCGGCCAGCAAGGCGCACAAATCTGCCACCGTGGCGTGGCCTGCAGCCTGCAGATGTTCGAGGATGGCGACGCTGGTGTCGTTGATCAGATGCGTCTGGACCGACAAGGGGCTGAATGCGCACCATGCTTCACCCAGCGGCTCCATCAGCACGCCGGGCACCGGGGCGTACACCGGGTCCACAGCACCCAGTGGGACGGTCTCGGAACTCAGGGGATATAGGAGGCGACAGAAGCCCAGCAACTGGCGCCGACCATCGCGCCCACGTTGTCGGCACCCAGGCCGACCACGGCACCGCTGCTGTCAAAGCGCACAGCGGCCCACTGGTTGACGTAACCTGGCGTCGTTGATGCCGCGGCAGTGGGCAAGGGCCCGGGTGAACCGATGGTGACGTAGGTGGCCGGATTGATCCGAATCGCCTGTCCACTGGTTGGAATGCCCGCTCCGCGGGTGGTCAGCAACTGCAGATCATCGCCCTTGATAAAGAACTGATCCGTTGTGGTGTTGGTCGTGGAGCTGTCGCTGCCAGAGTTTTTCTTGGGGGCGCCTGTCCTATTGCCGCTGCCGGAAGTTCCTGTGGTCAGTGAATCGACGACTGTGACCTTGTACAGCTGGACACGCATGTAGCTGTCCTGTGCTGTGGTGCCAGGCAGCAGCCCGGTCTGCGGAATGGTGTTGGCGTTGGTCAGGCAGCGCAGGTTTGATGCAGTGGCCGCTGATGCGCCGCTGCACACCGTCATCAGCGCGGGTGCGGCCATGGCGCCGCGAACCAGCAGACGGCGTCTGGCGGCAGCGTGGCCTGGCGAAGGGGTGGGGGTTTGTTCCATCGACTGCTCCGGCGGGTCGGCGTGCTCGTTGTGCAAATTATGGCGGGGCGGCGGCTACTCTCCCACCCGCACGCGCGGGGGGAGGGTGTGACATGTGCC
>JBBRJU010000546.1:0-2514 GCA_038218895.1 Burkholderiales bacterium | reverse complement strand
GCCACGACTGATCGTCAGGAAGTGCGTCGCCGGGTAGATGTGGCCGATGAAAGCGCCCATGCCTTCAAGCGAAGACACTGGATTGAGCAAGCCGGTGTCCAACGCTGCCGCCGGCATCACCGTGGTGCTGAAGAACCCGCGCGGCCTGGCCGCTGCCAACCCGATGACAGGCGTGGTCCACCCGGGCAATACCGGCACTGCCACCATCGCCGCGCTGGCGGTCAATGCGCCGCCGGCCACTGGCTACCAGGCGATGACGCTGCGCTTTGACGACGATGTCGGCGGCTACGCGCTGCTGGATCCGAACGACAACCTGCTGCAGGCGGGCACGTTCAGCGCCGGCCAGCCGATCGTGTATGACGGCCTGTCGCTGGCGCTGAACGGACTGCCACGCAATGGCGACCGCATCAGCCTGGCGCCCACCAGCCACCCGGCGGCCAGCAACGGCAATGCGCTGCGCTTCGACGACCTGGCCAACCGCGGCCTGATCGACGGCAGCACCGTGGGCGACGCTTATGCCAACGTGCTGGCCGATGTGGGCGTGCGGGTGCAGGGCGCCGTGGCCGCGGCCGACAACACCGCCGCCGTGGCGGCGCGCGCCCGTGCCGAGCTCGGCGCCGAGGTGGGCGTCAATCTCGACGAAGAGGCGGCGCGGCTGATCCAGTTCCAGCAGAGCTACCAGGCCGCCGCCAAGCTGCTGCAGACCTCGCAGACCTTGTTCGACACCCTGCTCGCCAGCGTCAACCGCTGAGGATGCGCAGCCCCTCAGCGCCTTCGGCGCTCCCCCTCAAGGGCCCTCAAGGGGACGCCTCCGGCGGCCCGGCGAAGCCGGTTGCGCGGCGGCTGCTTGGGACATGCCGCCTTCCCCCGCTCTTCAACGCCCGCTCCGGAGCCTGAGCCATGAGAGTCTCCACCGCCAACCGCTATGAGGCGGCCGTCGACAGCCTGCAGCAGCGCCAGCGCGACATGGCCGAGGCACAGACCGCCATGACCAACGGCAAGCGCATCAACAAGCCCAGCGACGACCCCACCGGTGCGGCGCGGGCCGAGCGCGCCTACCTGAGCGGCCAGCGCATTGCCAGCGAGCAGCGCTCGGTCGACGCCAGCCGCAATGCCATGACGCTGGCCGAGTCCGCACTCGGCCAGGCCGGTGCGCTGCTGCAGGGCGCCCGCGAGACCCTGGTGGCCGCCGGCAACGGCAGCTACAGCCCGGCCGAGCGCCAGGCCCAGGCCGACCAGCTGGGCAACCTGCGCAGCCAGCTGCTGGCGCTGGCCAACCAGGGCAATGGCGCGGGCGGGTTCCTGTTCGGCGGGCAGGGCGGCACCACCATCCCCTTCCTGGACACCCCCGCCGGCGTGTTGCCCGGTGGTGCCGGTGGCCAGACCCTGCTGTCGAGCACCGAGCTGATGCCCAGCACCGTGGACGGCCAGGCGATCTGGCTGTCGGCGCGCAGCGGCAACGGCGTCTTCACCACGGCAGCCGACGCAGCCAATGCCGGCACCGGCTGGATCACCCCTGGCACCGTGGCTGACCCGGCTTTGCTCACCGGCGGCAGCTACGAGGTTGACATCGTCGACAACAACGGCGTGCTGCGCATCAGCGTGCGCAACGGCGGTGCGCCCACGGCGATCGACAACATGCCCTACCGCGCCGGACAGGCCATCAGCGTCGACGGCATGACGCTGCACCTGAAGGGCGCACCGGTGGCCGGCGACCGCTTCAGCATCACGCCATCGGCGCCCGACCTCGACGTGTTCGAGGCGCTGGACCGCAGCATCGCCACACTGAAGAACCCCACTGCCAATGCCGGCCAGATCGCCCAGGCCGTGAACAGCGGCCTGCGCGACATGGACGCAGTGATGGGCCACATGCAGGCCGCCCGCGCCGAGGCCGGCAGCATGCTCAACCGCCTGGACGCGCTGGACGGCCGCAACCAGGACCGTGCGCTGTGGGCCGAGGCCGTGCAGGGCGACGCCGAAGACCTGGACATGCTGCAGGCGATCAGCACCTTCCAGAACCAGCAGACCGGTTACCAGGCCGCGCTGCAGAGCTATGCAATGGTGCAACGCATGTCACTGTTCGACTACGTCAAGTGAGCCTGGGCTCGATGGCGCCCGCACTGACGCACACAATCTCCCCATGGTGCGTCACGAAGCAACGACTCGACCGAACCCGCAAGGGCGGGGTGCGGCTGCTGCATGCTGCGCATGTCCAACGGGTGAGCGTTCCGAGCCGGTGAGCGTCGGAGCGCCGGATGGCAGGCCCCGGGTACTGGAGGGAGACCGCTGTGCCCGAGCGGGGCGTCAAAAGCCCGTGAGGCGGCAAGCGCCGCGCAGCGGGGAGCAAACACGCGGGCCGCAACATCAGGTGAAGCCTGAAGGGCCTGCGGCTCAAACGAGCGGGGAGCACGCTGCGTGCGGGCCGAACCCAGCGGTGGAACCGTGCGTACTTCGAGAGCCTTGGATGACATCGCCTGCGTGGAACGATCCGCTATTCCGGGCAAACTTCTCCGA
>JBBRJU010000545.1:0-2516 GCA_038218895.1 Burkholderiales bacterium | reverse complement strand
GACTTGTACTGGGTGAGGACGCCGATGCGGCGCACGCCCGAGTTCAGGCAGTTGGAGAGCGCGAAGTCGACGATACGGAATTTGCCGCCGAAGTACACCGCGGGTTTTGAGCGCCGGTCAGTCAGGGCGTGCAGGCGTGAGCCGCGTCCGCCGGCCAGCACCAGGGCAATGGTGCGCTTTGCGAGTTGCTGCGGTGAAGTCTTGTCCATGCTTGTCTCCGGTGTTGTTTGTTGTGGGTGCGTCTTGGTGCGCACTGGCTCATTCAAGGGGCGATTTGAAACGGGAACGGGCCTGGCCGTGGCGGCTCAGGGCATTCGCCCATGCGCGCGTGTCAAGGCCAGCAGGCGTTCGGCGGGGCGGTGATCGACTTGACGCCAATCGAAGCGCCATTCCCAGCAACCGGTGGCTCGTCCGGGGGTGTTCATCCGGTGTTTGCCGTCGAGGCCCAGCACGTCCTGGAACGGCAGCACCAGTGTGTTGGCTACCGACTGCGACAGCGCGGTGATCAGTGTCCAGTGCGGCTCGGTATCCACTGCGGGGCCCAGGTAGGCGCGTGCGGCGGCCTTGTCGTCGCTGGACGCTGCGCGCCACCAGCCCAGGGTGGTGTCGTTATCGTGCGTGCCGGTGTAGGCCACGCAGTTGGGTTCCAGGTTGTGCGGCAGATAGGGGTTGGCTGAGCCACTGCCAAAGGCGAACTGCAAGATGCGCATGCCGGGAAAGCCGCACGCTTCGCGCAACGCCGTCACCTCGGGCGTGATCAGGCCGAGGTCTTCCGCGATGATGGCCAGCGCTCCGAGCTCCTGCTGCAACTCGGCAAACAAAGGCAGGCCCGGACCACGTTGCCATTGCCCGGCCACCGCAGTGAGTTCGCTGGCCGGAATTTCCCAGTGCGCCTCGAAGCCGCGAAAGTGGTCCAGCCGCACCACGTCGACCTGCTGAAACAGATGAGCCACCCTGTCTTTCCACCAGCGGTAGCCGCTCTGCGCCATGACTGGCCAGTTGTAGAGGGGGTTGCCCCAGCGCTGTCCGGTGGCGCTGAAATAGTCGGGTGGCACGCCGGCCACCACGTTGGGCTCGAAGCCCTCGTCCAGCAGGAACTGCTCGGTGTGGGCCCACACGTCGGCGCTGTGGTGCGCCACGAAAATCGGCGCGTCGCCCACCATCTGCACGCCGCGGCCTCTGGCGTACTCGCGCAGCGCCTGCCATTGCACCCAGAAGCGCCACTGCACAAAGTGCCAGAAACCCAGCGCCTTGGGCGAATGCTGGCGCACCTCGTCGAGCGCCGCCGGGTCGCGCTGTGCCAGCGGCGCGGGCCAATGCGGCCAGCTGCCGATGTGGCGCTCGCTGAGCACCATGAAAAGCGCGTAGTCGTCGAGCCAGTGCGCGTGTTGGGTGCAGAAATCTGCCCGTGACTGCCGGCTCTCTTCGTTCGCTCGCAGGTTGAAGCCGTCCCAGGCCTTGCGCAGGCAGGCCATGCGAAAGGGCGCCACGCGCGCGAAGTCGCAGCGGTCGTGGTCGAAGCCCTGGGTGGGCATCCAGGGCAGCCAGCCCATCTGCACCAAATCGTCCAGGTCGACCATGAGCGGACTGCCGGCGAAGGCCGACACGCTCTGGTATGGCGAGTTGCCCGGGCCCGCCGGCGACAGCGGCAGGATCTGCCACATCGACTGGCCAGCCGAGGCGAGCCAGTCGACGAAATGTCGCGCGCAGATCCCGAAATCGCCCGAACCGTTGGGACCGGGCAGGCTGGTGATGTGCAGCAGCACACCGCTGGTACGGCGCGAGAGGAAAGGGTGGATTGACGTGTTCATGAAGGGTCGGAGCGGGTGCCCGGTGCCCCTGCCAAGGTCTGGACCAGCACCCACACGCCGGCCTCCTGCAGGACCAGCGAACCGGTCGCCGTGGCATGGGGTTTGCCCGGTGGCGTCACCCGCGCGCCGGCACTGTCCAGCAGCACCTTCCAGTCGCCGGGCGGCAGCGTGAGCTGGCCGCGACCGTGTTCGGCATGCCAGACCAGCAGCAGGCGTTCGGTGGGTGGTGCGCCGTTTTCACCGACGGTGATGAGTGCCGCGAGCGTGCGGCGCTCGCGGTCTTGCCAGGCTTTGGCTGCCATGGATTGACCATCCGTATTGAGCCAGGCGATATCGGGCCAGGTGTGGTCGGGCTGGTCGCCGTCGCCGCTGAACCAGCGCCCGTGGCGCAGGCCGGGATAACGGTTTCTCAGTACGGCAAGACCGGCCACGAAGGTGGTCAGTTCGGCGTCGGCTTGTGCCCAGTCCAGCCAGGTGGTTTCGTTGTCCTGGCAGTAGCTGTTGTTGTTGCCTTGCTGGCTGTGGCCGAGTTCGTCGCCCGCGAGCAGCTGCGGCGTGCCCTGTGCGCAGAACAGCGTTGCCAGCAGAGCGCGGCGCCACAGGCCACGGCGGTGGAGCACCACCGGATCGTGGGTGGCGCCTTCCACGCCGCCGTTGGCGCTGAGGTTGTGGCCGTGGCCGTCGCGGTTGTCTTCCCCGTTGGCC
>JBBRJU010000544.1:0-2526 GCA_038218895.1 Burkholderiales bacterium | reverse complement strand
GGTGGTGGTGCCCGTGGTGACGGTGGTGGTGGTGCGGCCTGACCACCAGCACGATCGCGCGCCCCGGCCGCCAGTGGTGGTCGTGCTGCCGCGCCGCGACGACCATGCCGATCGCCGCTGGGATGATCGCCCAGCCGACCGGCGTGATGAACGGCGCGACGACCGCCGGG
The DNA here is from genome assembly GCA_038218895.1 of Burkholderiales bacterium. GTDB lineage: Bacteria > Pseudomonadota > Gammaproteobacteria > Burkholderiales > Burkholderiaceae_C > Pseudaquabacterium. Next base: position 2,356 of record JBBRJU010000544.1, on the reverse strand, counting down.
ACGAGCGCCGTGGCGACGGGCGTGAGCAGCCCCGTGGCGGCCGCGATGAAAGTCGCAATGACGGCCGCAGCGACGTCCGCAACGACGGCCGCCCCGGCTGGCGGGTGGACGCTGTCCCGCTGGTGCCAGCACCGGTGGTGCCTGCGGTTGCCATCACTCCGGCACTGCGCGCTGTGCCGTCCGTGCCAGCTGCGGCGCCTGCCCCCGAGGTGCCCCGGATGGCGGTGCCACGGCCGACGGTGCGGGCGCCGGAGCCGGTCGCACCACCAGCTGCCGAACCGCGCGTGCCGCGTGCTGGCCGCGAGGAAGGCCGTCCCGACAACCGTGGTGATACCCGTCCGGACAACCGTCTGGACAGTCGGCCGGACAACCGCGCCGAAGATCGCCTTGAAAACCGCCCCGACAACCGAGGCGCGCCGCGTGCACCGCGTGCCGAGCGCGGCGCTGCAGAGAACTGGCTCGACAACCCGCGCGGCGGGCCCGGCCGCGTCAGTGACCGGCATCTGGCGCGCTGACCACGCGACAGGGTGGTGTCGGGCGGTGTCGGGCTTTGGCAGCCGCTTCGGGCTGCAGAGCGCTACTTCAGCCAGCCCTGCATCACCGCCCACACATTGGCCAGCATGCGCGGGTGTGCGGCGGCGGCGGGGTGGATGCGGTCGGGCTGGAACAGCTGGTCGGCATTCGGCGCATCGGCCACGCCGGCCAGCAGGAAGGGCACCAGGGCGGCGCCCTCGGCCTTGGCCACGGCGGCAAACAGCGCGGCGAAGTCCTGCCCGTAGCGCGCGCCATAGTTGGGCGGCAGTTGCATGCCCACCACCAGCACCTTGGCGCCGGCGGCCCGGGCTGCGCGCACCATGGCCACCAGGTTGTCACGGGTCATCGCCAGCGGCAGGCCGCGCAGGGCGTCGTTGCCGCCCAGCTCGATCACCACATGGCTGGGTTGGTGCGCGGCCAGCAGCGCCGGCAGGCGCGAGCGCCCGCCCGACGTGGTGTCGCCACTGATGCTGGCGTTGACCACCCGGGCCGGCAGCTTGTCGCGCGCCAGCTGTTTTTCGAGCAATGCCACCCAGCCCGTGCCGCGCGCCAGGCCGTACTCGGCCGACAGGCTGTCGCCTACCACCAGCACCTTGGCCGCCGCTGCGGCGGCCTGCAGCGGCCCTGCTGCCAGGGCGCCCAGGGCCAGCACGCTACAGTGCAGCAGTGCCACCCTGCGCGACCAACGTTGCGACACCAACCTGTCCATGAGCGATCCCATCATTGCCGTCGAGCACGTTACCCGCTCGGTCACCGATTCCACCGGCACCTTGACGATTCTCCACGACATCGACTTCCGCCTGCTGCGGCAGCAGTCCACCGCCATCATCGGCGCATCGGGTTCGGGCAAGAGCACGCTGCTGGCGCTGATCGCCGGGCTCGACCACCCCACCAGCGGCACCGTGCGCATCGATGGCGAAGACATCTTCGCGCTGGACGAAGACGCCCGCGCCGGGCTGCGCGCGCGCAAGCTGGGTTTCGTGTTCCAGAGTTTCCAGCTGCTGGGCCACCTCAGCGCACTCGAGAACGTGATGCTGCCGCTGGAATTGCTGGGCCGGCGTGATGCCCGCGCCCGCGCCACCGAGATGCTGCAGCGTGTGGGCCTGGGCGAGCGGCTCACCCACCATCCGCGCACGCTGTCGGGCGGCGAGCAGCAACGCGTGGCGCTGGCGCGCGCCTTCGTGGTCGAGCCGGCCGTGCTGCTGGCCGACGAGCCCACCGGCAGCCTCGACCATGCCACGGGAGAAAAGGTGATGGCGCTGATGTTCGACATGAACCGCGAATCCGGCACCACCCTGGTGCTGGTGACCCATGACCGCAGCATCGCCGCCCGCTGTGACCGGCAGCTGCACATCGAGGCTGGCCGCCTGCTGCCGCAGGCCGATGCGACACAGGCCGGTACGCTGCAGGCCGACATGCCGCAGGACAATACTCCGCAGGACAACACGCCGCTGCCGGCATGAGCCCTGGCCGCCGCCACCTGTTGCGCGCCGCCGCAGCGGCCTGCACCAGCGCCTGGGCAGCCGGGCCGCTGCAGGCGGCGGGCGACAGCGGCCTGCCGCAGGCCCGGCCCACACCCGGTGGTGTGCTGCTGTTGCCGCTGGGTGCAGCGGCCGAACGGCCCGCCGCCTGGCAGGCTGACGTGCCGGTGCTGGTGCATGGCAGCCCGGCCGGCTGGACAGCGGTGCTGGGCATGCCGCTGCACGCAACGCCTGGCAGCGGCCAGCTGCGGCTGCAGGGCGCCGGCCTGCCGGCCACGCTGGCCTACCAGGTGCTGCCCCACCGCTATGCCGAGCAGCGGCTGACCGTGGCACCGGGCCAG
>JBBRJU010000543.1:0-2534 GCA_038218895.1 Burkholderiales bacterium | reverse complement strand
GGAAGGCGCTGAAATCATGCACGCCGACCAGCAGCGCCGCCGCAGCGCGCATGGCCTTGCCATCCAGCGGGCGGAAGCTCCAGCCCGCCGTGCCGGCCTCCAATGCAGGGCGCATCGGCGACTGCAGCAACAAGTAGCGGTAGCGCCGGCCGTGGGCGTGGAAGCGGGCATGGAAATCGGCCGGCACCGGCTGGCACCACTGCAGCGCAATGTCAGCCGGCAAATGCCGGTTGGTGCCGCGCAGCCAGGAAAACGCATCCCGTTCGACCGGGCTGTCCAGGTGCACCACCTGGTTGAAGGCATGCACGCCGGCATCGGTGCGGCCGGCGCACACGGTGGTGACCGGCTGGTCGACGAAGGTAGACAGCGCGGCCTCCAACACGTCTTGCACCGTCTGCCCGCCGGTCTGGCGCTGCCAGCCGCGGTAGGCGCTGCCGCGGTAGCTGACCCCAAGGGCCAGGCGCGGCATCAGCTCAGGGCGTCGAGCATGGACTGGGCCTTGGCACGCAGCGTACCGCCCGCTTTGGCCACCACTTCTTCCAGCAGGTCGCGGGCACCTTCCAGGTCACCGATCTGGCGGAACTCCTCGGCCAGTTCCAGCTTGCGCGCCAGTGGGTCGCTGTCGAGGGTGTCTGAGGCGACCGTCGCCGGCTCGGTCGGCGGGCCGCTGTCGGTGTTTTCGAAATCGCGGAAATCGAGGGTGGTGTCACCACCGCGCTTGCCCAGATTCACCGTCGGCTCGCTGATGGTCGGGCCATCGTCCAGATCCATGGTCAGCGAATCCAGGTCCAGGTCGGGCGCCACCAGGGGTGCCGCAGGCGGCTGCTTGCGCCGCAGCGGCTGGGTGGGCTCTTCGTCGAAATCCAGGCTCAGCTCGTTCGGCCGCAGGGCACTGGGCGCCATGGGCCGGGTGGCCTCCATCGCCCGGGCGCTGGCACCGCCGTCGGGCAGGTCGAGGTTCAGGTCGAGATCGTGGTCGCTGAGTTGCGGCAGCTCGGAATCGGCCATCGCGTCAGTGGGCATTGACAGGATCGAATGCGGCTGGGTGGTGGCGCTCAGCGGCTCGACCACCACACGCTCGCCGTCGAGGATGATCTCTTCCGGGTGCCCGCCGGGCTGGTAGAGCTGGTTATCGGGGTCGATCTGCTGACCCAGCGCCTGGGCCTGCGACCAGTCGGCCCCCACACCCTTGGTCAACGCATACAGCTGGGTGGCCAGCAGCTCGAAGCCCTTGGTGTCGCGGCGCTTGGCATACACCTCCAGCAGCTTGGTGCGCACCGCCAGCCTGTCTGGCGTGGCACGCATGGCTTCCTTGAGGATTTCCTCGGCCTGCAGATCCCGGCCGTAGGCCAGGTAGACATCGGCCTCGGCCACCGGGTCGACATCGCCGATGGCGTCGAGCTGGCTGAGCGAGTAGCTCATCGACGACGAACCGGTGCCCGTAGCCGGCGCCGCGTCGCGGGTGTCGATGCGCTGGCCGCCGCTGGCGCCGAAGAAGGAGTCGGGCTGCAGCCGGCTTTCCAGGAACGAGGTCTCGCCTGCCTGCTTCTTGCGTTTGCGCAGGCGCCACAGGCCCACACCGGCCAGCAACGCCACCAGCAAGCCCGCGACCGGCAACACCAGCGGGTTCTGCAGCAGATCGTCGACCAATCCGGGCTCGGCATCTGCCGCAGTCGGGGCCGCTGTCGGGGTCGGTGCGGGCGGTGGCGCAGGCCGCGGAGCCGGCAGCGGTGGCGCTGCGGCCACCGTCGGCCCCGCCGGTGGGGACGGGGCGGCGGCAGGTGCCGGCAGCGGTGCTGCAGCCGGGGCCGCCGCGACCACGATCGGGGGCGCAGCCGGTGTCGACGTGGGAGCAGCCGCGCCGGGCGAGGCAGCCGGTGCCGTGGCGCCCTGCAAGCGCTTCAACTCTTCGACATTGCGCGCCAGCTCAGCCAAGCGGGCATTGGAGTCGCTGCGTTCGGTGGCACGCGAGTCCTGGGCCTCGGCCGGCCTCAAGCCACCCTGGCTCAGGGTCAACTTGTCTGGCGTGGGCGCTGCACCCGGGCGGCGGTCGTCCACCTGGGCCTGCACCTGGCCCGCACCGGCGTGCCAGCTGCCAGCGCGCGGCGGTAGGCGTCGAAATCGGCACTCTGCGCGACGATGATCTCGCGCGCCTGCGGCTGCGGCACCGTGGCGACAGCGTCAGCGTCGGGCACGGTGAGCACAGCCCCGCTCTTCAGGCGGTTCATGTTCTCGCCCATGAAGGCCTGCGGGTTGCCGCGGAACAGCGACACCAGCATCTGGTCCAGCGAGACGCCGGCCGGCTGCACACGCGTGGCGATGCGGCTGAGCGTGTCGCCCGGTCGCACCCGCACCTGATCGCCGGCAGACGCAGCTGCAGGCGCAGCCGGCGACTCGGACGGAGAAGGTCGCGGCGCGGCCGCTGCAGCCGGCGGCGTGGCGGCAGGTGCCGGCAGCGGTGCTGCAGCCGGGGCCGCCGCGACCACGATCGGGGGCGCAGCCGGTGTCGACGTGGGAGCAGCCGCGCCGGGCGA
>JBBRJU010000542.1:0-2547 GCA_038218895.1 Burkholderiales bacterium | reverse complement strand
GGTGGGCGCCAGGCAGTTGACGCGGATGTCGTGCTTGGCCCCCTCGATCGACAGGGTCTGCATCAGCCCGACCAGGGCCATCTTGGCGGCACCGTAGTTGGCCTGGCCGAAGTTGCCGAACAAGCCGGACGACGAGGTGGTCATCATGATGCGGCCGTATTTCTGCGCCACCATGTGCGGCCACACCGCCTGGCAGCAGTGCACCGCGCCCATCAGGTGCACATCGAGCACCGCACGGAATTCGACCAGCGGCATCTTGGCAAAGCTCTTGTCGCGCAGAATGCCGGCGTTGTTGACCAGGATGTCGACCCGGCCCCAGGCGTCGATCACCTGTTGCACCATCGCGGCCACGGCCACCGGGTCCGTGACCGAGGCCCCATTGGCCAGCGCCTGGCCACCGGCAGCCACGATCGCATCGACCACCGCCTGCGCCGCAGTGGGCGAGCCACCGCTGCCGCTGGCGGTGCCGCCCAGGTCGTTGACCAGCACCTTGGCGCCGCGCGCGGCCAGGGCCAGCGCATGGGCACGGCCCAGGCCGCCACCGGCCCCGGTGACGATGGCCACGCGGCCGGTGAAGTCGAGCGTCATGATGATTTGGGGTTCGGGTATGGGGAAGCCGCCGGTTATACCGTAAGTACCGATGGCGGATCGCCGCTTCCCTTGGAAAGATCGGTGTGGCAAACCCTGACACTCGACGCCCCAGTCCGACCCCACCCCACACCCCCGAAAGGAAACGCCATGAACCTCTTCAACCTGCAAGGCCAGGTGGCCCTGATCACCGGCTCGTCTCGCGGCATCGGCCGCGCGATTGCCGAGCGCATGGCCGAGCACGGCGCCAAGGTCGTCATCTCGTCGCGCAAGCAGGAAGCCTGCGACGAAGTGGCCGCCGTGATCAACCAGCGCCACGGCGACGGCACGGCCATCGCCCATGCCGCCAGCATCAGCAACAAGGCCGCGCTGCAGGGCCTGGTCGACAAGACGTTGGCCACCTGGGGCCGCATCGACACCCTGGTGTGCAATGCCGCCAGCAACCCCTATTACGGGCCGATGGCCGGCATTGCCGACGAGCAGTTTCGCAAGATCCTGGAGAACAACATCGTCGCCAACAATTGGCTGGTGACGATGGTGGCACCGCAAATGCAGGCCCGGCGAGACGGCAGCATCATCATCGTGTCGTCGATCGGCGGCCTGCGCGGGTCTACCGTGATCGGCGCCTACTGCATCAGCAAGGCCGCCGACATGCAGCTGGCGCGCAACCTGGCTTGCGAGCTGGGGCCTGACAACGTCCGTGTCAACTGCATCGCGCCGGGCCTGATCAAGACCGATTTCGCCAAGGCGCTGTGGGACAACCCGGAGCAACTGGCTGCCCGCAATGCCGAAACCCCGCTGCGCCGCATCGGCGACCCTGACGAGATCGCCGGCGCTGCGGTCTACCTGGCGGCACCGGCCGGCCGCTTCATGACCGGGCAATCGCTGGTCATCGACGGCGGCGTCACGATCTAGACATACGATGCCGGCGACATGGCCGGCACCAACCTCACCTGGATCGACGACAGCACCCCGCTGCCCCCCACGCAGCGGGCACTGGGCTTCGGCAGCGAGGCACCCGGCCTGCTGGCGGCCGGCGGCCGCGTCACGCCACAACGGCTGGAAGAGGCCTACCAGCGCGGCATCTTTCCGTGGTTCAGCCCGGGCGACCCACCGCTGTGGTGGGCACCCGACCCGCGCATGGTGCTGCCGGTGGCCGAGTTCAAGCTGGCGCAGTCGCTGCGCAAGACGCTGCGCCGCTTCATCCGCACGCCCGGCTGCGAGCTGCGCATCGACAGCGCCTTTCGCGCGGTGATGCAGGCCTGCGCCAGCACCCCGCGCGACGGGCAGGACGGCACCTGGATCGACGACCAGATCCTGGACGCGTACACCGCCTGGCATCGGCTGGGCCGTGCCCACAGTGTGGAAACCTGGATTGACGGCACGCTGGTGGGCGGGCTGTATGGCGTGGGCATCGGCCGCATGTTCTTCGGTGAATCGATGTTCGCCCACCGCACCGACGCCAGCAAGATCGCGCTGGCCGGGCTGGTGGCCTTCTGCCGCGCCCAGGGCATCACCCTGATCGACTGCCAGCAGCACACCGGGCACCTGGCCAGCTTCGGTGCGCGGCAGATTCCCAGAAGCGATTTCGAAGCCCACCTGGCCCGAACGCTGGGGGGCACGCCACCCGCAGCCTGGGCCTATGATCTGAAGTTGTGGGCGCAGCTGGGTCTGGGCGTGCTGGCACCCAACGTGAAAACTGCCGCGCCACCCGCCACACCACCCGCCGCGCCAGGCGCCGATCAACCCGACACCTTGCCAACCGACCCCGCGTGACCCATCCGAAGGAGCTACCGCTGTCGTCGTTGCAGTTTTATGCAACGGCACCGTATCCGTGCAGCTACCTGCCCGACCGGATGGCACGGTCGCAGGTGGCCACGCCCAGCCACCTGATCCATGCGGATGCCTATTCCGGCCTGGTGGCCAACGGCTTCCGGCGCAGCGGCATGTTCACCTACC
>JBBRJU010000541.1:0-2553 GCA_038218895.1 Burkholderiales bacterium | reverse complement strand
CGCACCACGAACATGTCGGCATGCATGGCCGACAGGTTGGCGATGGTGTCGAGCAGGCTCTCGCCCTTGCTGGCGCTGCTCTTGGCGATGTCGAGGTTGAGCACGTCGGCGCTGAGCCGCTTGGCCGCGATCTCGAAGGTGGTGCGGGTGCGGGTGCTGTTCTCGAAGAACAGGTTGAACACGCTCTTGCCGCGCAGCAGCGGCACCTTCTTCACCTCGCGGTCGTTCACGCTCAGGAAGGTGCCTGCGGTGTCGAGGATGTGGGTCACCACGTCGCGCGGCAGGCCCTCGATCGACAGCAGGTGGATCAGCTCGCCGTGTGGGTTGAGCTGGGGGTTGCGCTTGTTGAGCATCAGGGCTTCCGCCGGGCCGCCCCAAGGCAGCCCGGCGCCCCCTCGGGGGGCAGTGAACGAAGTGAGCGTGGGGGCACCATGTCAGCTGCGCTCCTGCACATTGAAGCTGAAGCGGCCGTCGTCGCTGCGGCTCAGCGCCAGCTTCTGTTGCGCCGGCAGACTGATCTTGGCTGCAGCAAAGGCCGCCTGGATCGGCAGCTCACGCCCGCCGCGGTCGACCAGCACCGCCAGCGTCACGCTGGCCGGGCGGCCGAAGTCGTACAACTCGTTGATGACCGCGCGGATGGTGCGGCCGGTGAACAGCACGTCGTCGAGCAGCAGGATGTGGGCACCGGCGACCGCAAACGGGATCTTGGTGGCGTCGGTGCCGCTGGCCATGCCGCGGGCGGAAAAATCATCCCGGTGCAGCGTGCTGCTGATGACACCGGGCTTGCCCACCGCCAGCGTCGCCGGCAGATCGGTGGCCAACCGCTCGGCCAGCCAGGCGCCGCCCGACCAGATGCCCATCAGCGCCATGCCTGGGCGCCACAGCTGTTGCACGCCGGTGCGCAACTCGGTGTACAGCGCCTCGGCGTCGAGGTTGAGTGTGCTCATGGCAAGGCCCTGAAGCCCCCCCGGGGGGCAGCGAACAGCGTGCGCGTGGGGGTCGTCATGTCATGTTCCGCAAGAACTGGTCGAGGATCACCGCCGCAGAGGCGGCATCGAGGTCGCGGGCACCGCCGGCCGCCGCCTCGGTGGTGCTGTAGCGCTCGTCCACCGCATGCACTGGCAGGCCGAAGCGGCCGTGCAACTGGCGGGCAAAGCGCTGGGCGCGCACAGTATTGTCATGCGGGGCGCCATCGGGGTGCACCGGAATGCCGACCACCAGTGCGTCGGGCTGCCATTCGGCAATCAGCTTGCCGATCGGCGCAAAGCGCACGTCGCCTTCGGCGGCCACCGTGGTCAGTGCGCTGGCCTGGCGCAGCAGGCTGTTGCCGGTGGCCACGCCAGTGCGCTTGAGGCCGAAATCAAAGGCCAGGAAGGTCTGCGCGCGGGGCGGAGCGCCAGCAGACATCCTCAGGCGTGCCCCGCCTCTTGGCTCAGCATGCGCGGGTCGAAGCCCAGCAGCGACACTGCCCGGACGTAGCGCTCGGCCACCGGCGTGTCGAAGATGATCTCGGGCACGGCATCCACCGTCAGCCAGCCATTGCGGCCCAGCTCGTCTTCGAGCTGCCCGGCAGCCCAGCCGCTGTAGCCCAACGTGACCAGCAGCCGCCTGGGGCCGGCGCCGTTGCTCAGCGCTTCCAGCACGTCCTTGCTGGTGGTCATCTCCAGCCCGCCGGGAATCGACAGCGTGCTGCTGTAGAGCGGCGCGTCACCCTGCTTCTCGTGCAGCACGAAGCCACGCTCGGTCTGCACCGGCCCGCCGAAGAACACCGGCTGCTCGGCCAGGTGGGCGCTGTCCAGGCTGAGCTCGACCTTCTGGAACAGGTTCTTCAGCTTGATGTCGATCGGCTTGTTGATCACCAGGCCCAGCGCGCCGTTCTCGGTGTGCTCGCACAGGTAGACCACCGCGCCCGAAAAGGTATCGTCGCCCATGCCCGGCATGGCAATCAGGAACTGGTTGGTCAGGTTCATGCGGTCCGTCGCCATGCACTGATTCTAATGATCGAAGACACTTCTGCCGTGCCGAACAGCCTGCACCCCCACCACCCCGCCCAGCCCGCCCACCAGCCGACGCTGGACCGCGCCCTGGTCTGGCTGCGCCGCGACCTGCGCGCCGACGACAACGCCGCCCTGCACCATGCGCTGGCCAACGCCCGCCAGGTATGGTGCGCCTTCGTCTTCGACACCGCCATCCTCGACCCCCTGCCACGCGCTGACCGGCGGGTGGAATTCATCCGCGACAGCCTGGCCGACCTGGACGGCCAGCTGCGGGCCCTGGCCCTGGCCCATGGCGTGCACGGCGTGGGCCTGCTGGTGCGCCATGGCAACGCCTGCGACGCCCTGCCTGCGCTGGCGCGCCAGCTGGGCGTGCAGGCGGTGTATGCCAGCCACGACGACGAACCGGCAGCGCTGGCCCGTGACGCCCGGGTGCGCGGCAGCCTGGCCGACGCCGGCATCGCGCTGCACACCGGCAAGGACCATGTGGTGTTCGAGCGCAGCGAGGTGCTGACCGCCACCGGCAGCGCCTACAGCGTCTTCACGCCTTACAAGAATG
>JBBRJU010000540.1:0-2553 GCA_038218895.1 Burkholderiales bacterium | reverse complement strand
ATCATCCGCATCATCGAAGGCTCGGGCGGCGGTGGCTCGGTCAAGACCATCGAGACCAAGGGCGCCAGCAACCTGCCCGGCGGCATTGGCGAAAGCTCGCGCGGCTTCTACATGATGACGGCCAACCTGGCGCAGGTTCCGGTGGTGGGCCTGGGGCTGGGCTCGGTGGCCGGGCTGGGCGCGGCGCGGCTGGCGGCCAGCCATTTTTCGGTGATGACGCGCAATTCGGCGATGTTCGTCGCCGGCCCGCCGCTGGTGGCGCGCCTGGGCCAGACGCTGAGCAAGCAGGAGCTGGGTGGTGCCGACATCCAGACCAAGAGCGGCGCCATTGACAACATGGTCGAGACCGAGGAAGAAGCCTTTGCGCAGGCGCGGCGCTTCCTGTCCTACCTGCCGCCGTCGGTGCATGGCGTGCCGCCAGTGCTGCCCCGCAGCGACGACCCCGAGCGTGCCGACGAATTCCTGATGAAGGCGGTGCCGCGCAACCGGCGCAGCGTCTACAAGATGCGGCCCATCATCCACGCCGTGGTCGACCACGGCAGCTTTTTCGAGATGGGCGCCAACTTCGGCCGCAGCATCATTGCCGGCCTGGCCCGCATCGACGGCCACCCGCTGCTGCTGCTGGCCAGCGACCCCTACCACTACGGCGGCGCCTGGGGCGCCGACACCTGCCAGAAGGTGATCCGCTCCATCGACCTGGCCGAAACCTTCCACCTGCCGGTGGTCTACTTGATGGACTGCCCGGGTTTCATGATCGGCCTGGAGGCCGAGCGCACCGCCACCATCCGCCATGGCGTGCGGGCGATGGCGGCGCAGAGCCAGACCACCGTGCCCTGGTGCACCATCATCGTGCGCAATGCCTTCGGCGTGGCCGGCGCTGCGCACAAGCCGTTCAACCGCTTGTCGCTGCGCTATGCCTGGCTGTCGGCCTACTGGGGCAGCCTGCCGCTGGAAGGCGGCATCGAGGCCGCCTACCGTGCCGACATCGAGGCGGCTGACGACCCGAAGGCCGAGCTGCTGAAGATCGAGGCCCGGCTGAACGCGCTGCGCTCGCCGTTTCGCAGCGCCGAGAAGTTCTGGGTCGAGGAGATCATCGACCCGCGCCAGACGCGCAAGCAGCTGGTCGACTTCATGCACCTGGCCGAGCCCTTGCGCACAGCCGGCAAGGCCAGCTTTTCCATCAGACCCTGAAGGAGCCTGCACCATGGCCGACACCGACATCCTGTACGACGTCAGCGAACGCATCGCCACCATCACGCTGAACCGGCCCGACCGGCTGAACGCCTACACCGCCAGCCTGGGCGCGCAGCTGCGCGCAGCCATGCGCCGCGCCACCGACGACGCCGGCGTGCGGGTGGTCATCCTGACCGGTGCCGGCCGCGGCTTCTGTGCCGGGGCCGACATGGACAACCTGGCACAAGGCACAGCCAGCGGCGGCGCGTCGCTGGCGGCCGAGAACCCGCAGGCGCTGCCGCCGCCGTTCGACCCCGGCAGCAGCCTGGACTACCAAACCGTGCACTCCTACTTCCCGGCGGTGCCCAAGCCCATCATCGCGGCCATCAACGGTGCCTGCGCCGGGCTGGGCCTGGTGTATGCGCTGTACTGCGACCAGCGCTTTGCCGCAGCCGGCGCCAAGTTCACCACCGCGTTCGCGCGCCGCGGCCTGATTGCCGAGCACGGCATCAGCCACACGCTGCCGCGGCTGGTGGGCCTGGCCAAGGCGCTGGATCTGCTGGTGTCGGCCCGCAAGTTCGACGCCGACGAAGCACTGCGCCTGGGCGTGGTCGACCGGGTGCTGCCGCCGGCCGAGCTGATGGCCGCCACCCGCGCCTATGCGCTGGACCTGGCCGACAACGTGTCGCCGCGCGCGATGGCGGTGATCAAGCGCCAGCTCTGGGCGGTCGACCAGCTCAGCCTGCGCCAGGCCATCGAGGTGGGCAACCAGGAGATGCTGGCCAGCTTTGCCAGCGCCGATTTCAAGGAGGGCGTGGCCCACTTCGTCGAGAAACGGCCCGCCGCCTTCACCGGGCGCTGAGCGCCACCCCGAGGAGCGCAGCATGCACAGCGACACCCCCTTGCCACTGGCCGGCGTCCAGGTGCTGGAAGTCGGCGGCGGCGCCGCCGGCGCCTATTGCGGCCGTCTGCTGGCCGATGCCGGCGCCACGGTGCGCAGCACCGCCATCGGCGAAGCCCGCCGCCTGGCCGGCATCCTGCGGGCCGACACACCGGCCGAGCACGCCTATGCCGCCTGGCTGGCCGCCGGCAAGCAGGCGCTGCCGGCAGTGGCCGATGGCGCGGCCCTGGCCGCGCTGCGCGGCCAGGCCGACCTGGTGATCGTCGGCGAAGACGCCGGCGCGGATGTCGCAGCGGATCTCGGCGCTGGTGTCGGCGTGGGTGCCGACGTGGGTACCGGCGTGGGTGCCGGCGCCAGTTTCAGCCCTGGTGCCGATGCCGATGCCGCTGCCGCTGCCGCTGCCGACCACGCACCAGCCCGCGTGGCCAGCATCTCCTGGTTGCCCACCTCGATGGCCTGGCGCAGGCTGAGCTGGTCGA
>JBBRJU010000539.1:0-2558 GCA_038218895.1 Burkholderiales bacterium | reverse complement strand
TACTGGTACTTGGAGGCGACACCCAAAATCTATCGACAGATCGCGCAGGCCGCCGAGGCGCTTCACAATGGGAGGCCGCCACCCGCAGCGGCCAGTTGCAGCTGCAGGTGCGCGGCAGATCGGTGCCGGTCAGAGGCGATGTGGACGCGCTGGGCATCGCGCTGCGCAACTTGGTCGACAACGCGCTCAAGCATGGCGGCAGCGCCACCCGGGTGACAGTGACGGTGACCGGCCAGCAGCTGGCGGTGCAGGACGACGGCCCGGGCGTGGCGCCGGCCCTGCTGGCCGGCCTGGTGCGCCCCTTCGACCGGGGCGGGCCGGGCCATGCGTTGCAAGGCAGTGGCCTGGGCCTGGCCATGGTCGATGCGATCGCCAGGCAATCGGGCGCCCGGCTGCAATTGCGCTCGCCGGCGGCCGGCGGCCACGGCTTTGCAGCCACGCTGGTTTTCGGCCCCGACCACACGGGCCACCACGGACACCCCTGATCAAGGGGGGTGCCTGCCGCCCGGGCACTGCCGGTTCAGCTTCAATTCAGCGCCATGTGCACCATCCGGTGTGGGCCAGGTGCCGGCCCGCGAGGAGACACCAGTGACCATCACCACCCGCCTGACCACCACCACCCGCCACCACGCCACCCGGCGCCTCAGCGCCGCCACCGCCGCTGCAGCCGCGCTGCTGCTGCCCGTGGCCATGCCGGCAGCCGCCGCCACCTTCGGCAGCTTGGCCAATTTTGATGTCGTCAACGACACCGGCCACACCGCCTACGGCTTCGAGATCGAGATCGAAGACGCCGCCTATGACCACGCCGGCATGATCAGCAGTGTGTTCGGCTACGACCGGATCTTCAGCTTCATCTCGGCGACCGACCCGGGCGCGGTGGTGCGCTACGGCAAGCCCACCATCGACTACGTCGCCGGCTTCGGCGCGCGCATCACCTATGGCGGTGCCATCGGCGCCAACTTCACGCCGTCGGCACCATTTGCAACCAACGGCGAGAGCTGCTGGCCGGGCGCCAACCTGAACTGGAAAGCCAGTTCCTGCGACCACTTCGGCGTCAGCACCTACAACTCGCCAGCCAAGACCACTTACCGCTGGATCGTCGATGCGGGCAGCGGCACGTTGGAAAAACAGGTGGTGGGCGTGCCGGCGATCAACATCGTCTACACGCCGCCGGTGGCCAACGCGCCACCACCGCCGCCGCCGGTGATCCAGTTGCAGGCACCGGACCTGAACCGCGGCGCCAACCCGGTGGCACAGAACAAGAACAACGCCTTCTGGGTGAAGATCATCAAGACGGAGCTCGACGACAACGTCGACCTGAACGATCTGCTCGGCGGCAACCACCCAGGCGCGCGCCCCGAGATTGCCGGGCTGGACACCGAGACCGAGATCGAATGGCAGCCGCTGCAGCTGGGCCAGATCGGCGTGGACGAGGTCACCAAGTCGCTGGACTCGCCCAAGCCGTCGGTGGTCTACAAGTTCCAGTTCTTCAACTATGTCGGCCGCTTCGACGACGAAGGGCTTGTCGACCCCCTGTCGAATCAGATGCCCTCTGTCGATGCACAAGGAATGGCATTCGTCACCATCAACGGCAATCGCCAAGACCTGAACTTCATCGGCCAGCAGATCGCCGGCTTCAACGCCAACGAGGTGCCGGCCGTGCCGGAGCCGCAGACCTGGGCACTGATGCTGGCCGGCCTGGCGGCCCTGGGTGCGCTGGTGCGCCGCCGCCGCGACTGAACAACAGCGGCCTGCCGCCGCGCCGCGCCCGGCTGCTGCGCCTGGGACCAGGCCCCTTCAGGAGGCCTGGTGTGCGGGCTCAGCCACCCTTGTTGCGCATCCAGTCGGCGGTGCCGAAGAAGCTTTCAGCCAGGCGCTGCGCCAGCACCGGGTCGACCGCCTGCTCTTGCATCGCCTGCGCCATGCAGGCCAGCCACTGGTCGCGCTCGGCGATGCCGATGGCATAAGGCAGGTGGCGGGCACGCAGCCGCGGGTGGCCGAAGCGCTCGATGTAGTGGTCGGGCCCACCCAGCCAGCCACACAAGAACCAGTGCAGCTTGTCGCGAGAGCCGTCCAGCGTGGCGGGGTGCAGCGCACGGAGGCCGGCCAAGGCCGGCTCCAGATCCATCAAATCGTAGAAGCGGTCGACCAGGCTGCGCACGCCGGGCTCGCCGCCCATGCGCTGGAACGGTGTGACGCTGGCCGGGGCTGCGGGGTCGGTGGTGTCCATGGGCTGGCAGTTTGCCAGCCCCGGGGCGCTGGCTCAGCGTCGGCTCAGGGCGGCAGCAGCCTTGCAGCCGCCGCAGCCAGCGCCACCGCCGCCGGGCTGCCCGGCAACGCCTCCATCAGCAGCTGGCGGCGCTGCACCGATTCACGCACGGCGGCGTCCATCGGCACCTCACCCAGCGGCAGCAGGCGCACTGGCACGGGCAGCCCGGGCGAGACGAATCGGTCGACCACCTGCTGCAGCTGGTTTGCCACGCTGCGGCCTTCGCCGGCACGCCGGATCTGGTTGACCAGCAGCCACATCGGTCGCGCCGGCTGGGTGGCGGCCAATA
>JBBRJU010000538.1:0-2564 GCA_038218895.1 Burkholderiales bacterium | reverse complement strand
GCGCTGCACTACCGCCGGCTCGACCAGCCCCAGCCCGCCGCCCGCTGGGAGACCCGCGCCCGTGAGCTGGGCTACAACCCGCCGCCGTCGCTGGAGCACTACCGCAAGTAGTGCGCGGCCTGTTCACATCGGCCTGAAGCGCCAGGCACAGGCCTGGCGCACCGCCAGCTTGTCGGCATGCTGGCGCAGGTGCAAGGATGCTGGGCAATTCGCCGCCGCTGCTGATGCACAGGCCGCTGAAGCTCACGGCGTCCAGCGTCAGTTGCATGGTGGTGACCGGGCCGCTGGCGCCACCCTGCACACTCTCGTGCGTGGCCGGGTTCGTCAGCAGGCCGAGCACCGGGTCGGTGCAGTGGCAAGTGCACCAGCCGCGCTGCTGGCCGGTCAGCGCCCGCGGCGCGGTCAACCCCCGCCAGGCAGCGGCGCAGCCGGCTGCACCGGCGCGCGCCTCGGATGCGATGCCGCCGTGCGCCGCCGCACTTGCACGCCGCCGATGGCCAGCAGCGATTCCACGCAGTCGCGCAGCGATTCGTCCAGCGACCGGAAGTGGATGCCGGTCAGTGCGCGGATGCGGTCATTGCGCAGTTGGCAGCCGGCCCAGATGCCGCGCATCTCGGCCTCACGCAAGCGCACCCGCTCGGGCTGCGTGTCCACCACCGGCCCGGCGGCATGCTGCAGCGCGGGCAGCAGGCGGTCGATGTCGGCGTTGATCTGCTCGACCGGGCGCGTCTCGGTGGACCAGGCGATGGCGCGCTCGCCGTTGTGCACTTGCGGGCTTTCCAGCAGCGCAATGTGGCAGGCGGCGTCGTCACGCACATCCACCGTCATCCACGGGCGGTACACCGGTGTCTGCGGGCAATCGCCGCGCAGCATGCCGGCAATCAGCCTCTGCCACGGCCCCATGGCCTGCTGGTGCGCCGACTGGATCGGCCCCACGTTGTCGCCCGGGCAGCAGGTGATGGCATCCCAGCCGCCATGCTGGCGTGCCGCATCGGCAAAAGCCTGCTCCGCCAGCAGCTTGCCCATGGAATAACCCTGGCCGCGCGCGGGCGTGCGCTTGGGGTTGGCCAGATCGGGGTAGCGGTCTTCGTCCAGCACCGGGCGGCGCACCAGTTCTTGCAGGTCCATCTCGGAAATGATGGCCGCGATGCTGGAGGTGACTACCACCCGGCGCACCGTGCCCGAGCTGTTGATGCTGCGGATGGTGTGCGCGCAGATGGCGGCCACGCTGGCCTGGTCGTCATAGTCGCTGACATGCGACAGATGCGCCACGCCGTCGCAGCCGCAGAAGACGGCGTCGAAGCAGCCGGGCTGGTCGAGATCGGCGCTGTGCAGCGTGAGCCGGCCCGAGGCAAAGCCCGGCATGGCCTGCAGAAAGCCTGTGCGGCTGGCATCGGCCGCGTCGCGCACGCAGGCGCGCACCTGGTGGCCGCGGTCCAGCAACTGGCGCACCACCCAGCCGCCGACAAAGCCTGCGGCGCCGGTGACGGCAATGGTGCTGCGCGGGGGAACGGGGGCCATGCGGTCTCCTGGGTCGATGGATGGAATGCGCCCTGGGCCGGCCGGCCCAGGACCAGGACCAGGACCAGGACCAGGACCAGGGCCAGGGCCAGACACGGAGGGCGCAATGCTGGAAGCACGGGCAGAGCCGGTCTGTCCGCTACCGGACAGCCGCACGGTCGCGCGCGGGCCTGCTCGGCAAACTCCCAGTCTGTGAGGCGTCCCCGGATAACCTTGCACGGTCATGCAATGCCAGGAACTGAAACACTCCTGTCCGAAAAGCCGCCCGAGGTGCAGCGCTAGAAAGCCAACAGGATGGATCTGACTGTCAGTGTGTTGCTGGGCACCTTCGTGATGTCGGTGCTGGCCTTGTTCGTGTTCATCGCCAGCATGGCCAAGGGCCTGTTCGGCCCTGGCGGCGCTGCAGCGGTGCAAATTTTCGATGACGACGAGGTCGGCAAGGTCGAAGATCCGGCCGCCACCAGGCGGCAGCGCGGCAACCTGCAAGAGGCAATGGACCCGGGGCATGTGGCCGCGCCACAGATGACCGCCGAGCTGGCGACACGGTTGCGTGTCGACCAGAGCAGTTCGCTGGTGGTGGGCGTGTGCCTGACGCTGAGCGTGGTCTGGCTGGTGCTGGCCTCGCTGGCAGGCCTGGTCGCGTCGCTCAAGCTGCACCTGCCGGACTGGCTGGTGCAGCAGGCCTGGCTCACCTTCGGCCGCATCCGGCCGATCCACCTGAACCTCGTCGCCTACGGCTGGTGTTCGATGGCGGGCATCGGCGTGGCACTGTGGCTGATCCCGCGCCTGCTGAAGACCGAACTGGTGGGCGCGAAGTACGCGTTGCTCGGTGGCGCGCTGTGGACCGTGGGCGTGGTTGCCGGCACGGTGGCGATCGCGACGGGCCATTCCGACGGGCTGGAGTGGCTGGAATACCCGTGGCAAGCCGACATTCCGATGGTGGTGGGCGGCGCCCTGGTCGGCTTCCCGATCTGGCTGACGCTGCTGCAGCGCAAGGTGCCGCACCTGTACGTCTCGGTCTGGTACATCGCCGCCGCGATGCT
>JBBRJU010000537.1:0-2566 GCA_038218895.1 Burkholderiales bacterium | reverse complement strand
AGTGGTCATCAAGCAGGGCAGCGGCGCGCGCAAGCTGGTGGTGTTTGCCGACCCCAACTGCGGCTACTGCAAGCGCCTGGAGCGCGATCTGGTCGCGCTGAAGGACGTGACGATCTACAACTTCATCTACCCGATCCTGGGGGCTGATTCCACGGCCAAGAGCAAGGACATCTGGTGCGCCAAGGACCCGGCCACGGCCTGGCGCGACTGGATGGTCGACGGCAAGCTGGCCAGCAAGGCGGCGGCCAGCTGCGACACCGCCGCGCTCGACGCCAACACCGAGCTGGGCCGCAAGCACCGCGTGCAGGGCACGCCGGCGGTGGTGTTCGAGGACGGCACACGCGCGCCGGGCGCCGTTCCGGCCGCCCAGATCGAAGCCCGCATGGCGGCCGCCAAGAAAAGCTGAGCCCGGGCCACACGGGCGGCGCCGGCCACGCCAGGCCCGGCCCGGCCCGGCCCGGCCCGGCACGCCCCGGCCACCCCCAGCCACGCCACGCCACGCCACAATCGCGGGCCATGACCCACCCGCCCCTGGCCGCCCCGCACCCTGTCACTGACACTGCCCGCTGGCTGGGCCATGCGGGGCTGCTTCCTTTTGGCATCGGCGCGCTGCTGGTGTGGCTGGGCCTCGCGCCCGAGCAGCATGATTTCGTCACCTTCGCCATGTCGGCCTATGCCGGGCTGATCGTGTCGTTTCTCGGCGGCATCCACTGGGGTTTCGCCTTGCGCAGCACGGCGCCGCCAGCGTCGCTGTGGATCTGGGGCGTGGTGCCGTCGCTGGTTGCCTGGCCAGCCTTGCTGATGCCGCCGCGCGCCGGCCTGGTGCTGCACGGCGTGATGCTGGTGGCCTGCTATCTGGTCGACCGCCGGGTGTACCCGGTGCAGGGCGCGGCGCCCTGGCTCACGCTGCGCTTCCGGTTGTCGGCGGTGGCGGCGCTCAGCTGCTTCCTGGCTGCGGCCGGCAGCTGAGCGCGCGCCGATGATCCGCTACCGCGTCGAGATCGACGACCGCCACAGCCACCATTTCCGCGTCACCCTGACCGTGCCGCAGCCGGCCGCGCAGCAAGAGCTGGCGCTGCCGGTGTGGATCAACGGCAGCTACATGGTGCGCGAGTTCGGCCGCCACCTTTCGGCGCTGCAGGCCCGGCAGGGCCGGCGTGCCGTGCCGCTGCGCCAGCTCGACAAGACGCGCTGGCAGGCCGATTGCAGCGGCCGCGCGGCGCTGGTGCTGCGCTACCGGGTGTATGCGTTTGACAACTCGGTGCGGGCCGCCTTCCTGGGCGACCAGCGCGGCTTTTTCAACGGCACCAGCCTGTGCCTGCGGGTGGTGGGCCAGGAGGCCACGCCGCACCGGCTGCAACTGGGCCGCCTGCCGCCTGATTGGGAGGCCGCCACCGCGATGGCGCCCGCCGCCGACGGCACCGCACTGGCGTATGACGCCGCCAGCTACGACGAACTGGTCGACCACCCGGTGGAGCTGGGCAGCTTCTGGCGTGGCAGCTTCATGGCCGGCGGGGTGCCGCACAGCGTGGTGGTGGCCGGCGCGCTGCCGGGCTTCGACGGCGCGCGCCTGCTGGCCGATGCGCAACGCATCTGCGCCGCACAGATCGCCTTCTGGCATGGCGACGACGGCAGCAGCCCGCCGTTCAGCCACTATCTGTTTCTGCTGAACGCGGTGGACGAGGGCTACGGCGGCCTGGAGCACCGCGCCAGCACCGCCCTCATCGCCGCCCGGCGTGACCTGCCACGCCGCGGCATGGACGGCCTGCCCGACGGCTACCTGACACTGCTGGGGCTGATCAGCCACGAGTACTTCCACACCTGGAACGTCAAGCGACTGAAGCCGGCCGACCTGGCCACGCCGGACTGGCAGCGCGAGAACCACACCGAGCTGCTGTGGTTCTTCGAGGGCATCACCTCGTACTACGACGAGCTGATGCTGCGCCGCTGTGGCCTGATCGACGCGCCGCGCTACCTGCGCCTGCTGGCCAAGACGGTGAATGCGGTGGCCGCCACACCCGGTCGCCAGGTGCAGAGCGTGGCCGCCGCCAGCTTCGACGCCTGGGTGAAGTACTACCGCAGCGACGAGAACACGCCCAACGCCACGATCAGCTACTACCTGAAGGGTGCGCTGGTCGCGCTGTGCCTGGACATCACGCTGCGCCAACGTGGCCGCAGCCTGGACGCGCTGATGCGCGGCCTGTGGCAGCGCAGCGCTGGTGGCGCGCCGCTGGGTGGGCTGATCACCGAGGCCGACATTGCCGACACGCTGGCCCAGTTGGCCGGCCGCCGGCTGGACGCTGAACTGCAGGCCTGGGTGCATGGCACGGCCGAGCTGCCGGTGGTCGAACTGCTGGCCACCGTGGGCGTGCACAGCCGCCCCGAGCGCGCCGGCCTGGCTGCGGGACTGGGCCTGCGGCTGTCGGAAGGGCCGGTCAGCGGCGTGCAGGTCAAGAGCGTGCTGGCCGGCAGCGCTGCGGCGGCGGCCGGCATCTCTGCCGGTGACGAACTGCTGGCGGTGGACGGCTGGCGCATCCGCCGTCTGGACGACGCCCTGGCCTGGACC
>JBBRJU010000536.1:0-2567 GCA_038218895.1 Burkholderiales bacterium | reverse complement strand
GTTTTTCCTCAGCGGCGGGCAGATCGACGGCCACGCCAACATCAACCTGGTGGGCACCGGCGACTACCCCAGCACCGACGTGCGCTGGTCGGGCTCGTTCGGCTCGGCCTACCTGTACTTCGTGGTGCCGCGGGTCATCCTGTTCCGCTGGGAGCACAGCCGCCGCACCCTCGTGCGGCAGGTCGATTTCATCAGCGCCCCAGGCCAGTCAGCGCCGGGCGTGCACCGCCCGGGCGGGCCGATCGCGCTGCTGACCAATCTGTGCCAGTTCCGCTGGCAGCGGGATGCCGGCCGGTTTGCGCTGCAGAGCCTGCACCCCGGCCACACGCTGGAAGAAGTGCGCGACCAGACCGGTTTCGACTTCGACACACCCGCCGTGGTGCCGACCACCAGGGCACCCGATGCGCAGCGCCTGGCGCTGCTGCGCGGCCCGGTGGCCACGCAGATCGCCGACGTCTATCCGGCGTTTGCGCAGCAGGTGTTCGGCGCGGTGCCGGCCTGAGCCAACACCGTGCATCAAGCCTTGGCCAGGCCCGCCCGAATCAGCAGCGGCTTCACGCTGTTGAAGTAGTTCTCGGCAAAGCTGCGGTATTCGGCGGGGTTGCGCTTCCAGGGCACCTGGATGTAGCGGTCCAGCAGGGCCAGCGTGGCGGGGTCGGCATGGGCCTCGGTGAAGGCCTCGTGCAGGCTCTGCACAATCGCCGGCGGCAGGTCTTTCGGGCCCACCAGGCCGTAGGGGCTCTGGCCCACCGCGTCGATGCCGCGCTCGCGCAGTGTGGGCACGTTGGGGTATTTGGGCAGGCGCTGCTCGGTCACCATCGCCAGGATGCGGCAGCGGCCGTCATCGACGAACGGGCCCCACTGCGACGCATCGGCCAGAAAGTCGATCTGCCCGGCCAGCAGGGCCTGCATCCATTCGGCACCGCCCTTGTAGGGGATGTGGTTGAACTTCGAACCCACCTTCTGCTCGATCTCGATCATCATCAAATGGCCCGAGCCACCGATGCCGCTGGTGCCATAGGTGTGCTTCTCGGGGTTGGCCTTGCCGGCGGCGAACAGGTCTTCCACCGTCTTCCACGGCGAATCGGCCCGCACCACCAGCGCGAAGGTGTACGACGACAGGCCGGTGATGAAGGTGAAGTCGCGAATCGGGTGCCAGTTCACCTGCTGGTAGTGCGGGTAGCGCAGGCTGTTGATGGTGTAGACAGCCAGGCTGTGGCCGTCTGGCTTGGCGCCCATCAGTGCCGCAGGCGCCAGCGTGCCGGCGGCACCGGCGCGGGCTTCGACCAGCACCTGCTGGCCCAGCACCTTGCTGACCTTCTCACCCACCAGGCGCATGTGCAGGTCGGTGATGCCACCCACCGCAAACGGGTTGTAGATGGTGATCGGGCGGTCTGGCTTCCAGCGTGGTGCCGGTGTCGTCTGGGCCAGGGCCAGGCCGGGCGCGGCCAGCAGGGTGCCAAGGCCGGCAGCCAACGTGCGGCGGCGTGGATCGGGGAGGGTGACGGTCATGCGGAACCTCTTGGGGATGGAGGCACCATCTGACCAGCACCGGGGCTGCTCGGCCATGCGGGATGACACCCAGACGGGACCACAAATCGGCCCGATGCGCAGCCAGTGTCGCGCGGGTGCCAGGGTGGCACGGGCACGGGCACGGGCACCGGTACCGGCGCGAGCTGCAGGTGCGGGTGTTGGCCTGGCGGCGCTCAGGCGCCAGCGGTGCCGTCAGCGCTGCCGTCAGAGCCACCGTCAGGGCCAGCGTCAGAGCGAACGTCAGCCCGGCGATCGGCGTGTGCATCGCCCGGGCCGGCCGCTGCGCCAGCCGGCGGCGCGGCATCGATCGCCTGCTCCAGCAACTGCAGCGCGGCGGCGGCAAAGGCCAGCATGTTGGCTGCCCGGTCCGCCTGGCCGGTGCGCAGCATGCGGTCACGCTGCACCGGGCCGTCCACCGCCAGGCTGGTGTGGCCGGCGGGGTCGCCGTAGGTGTTGCCGTCGGGCCCGGCGGCGCCAGTCTCGGCCAGGCCCCAGCTGGCACGGAAGCGGCTGCGCTGGTGGTGCGCCAGCAGCGCCGCATATGGCGGGCTGGACGAGCGCATGCCCACGGTGTCGTCGGATGTCAGCGTGGTCAGCAAGCGGCGCGAGCGGCGGGTATAAAGCACCGCTCCGCCGAAGTAGTACGCCGACGCTCCGGCCCGTGACAGCAGCGCGGCCGACACCAAGCCTCCGGCCGAGGATTCGGCCACCGCCAGCGTCTCGCCGCGTGCCACCAGCTTGTCGCCCACGCGGGCGCCCAGGTCGAACAGTGCTTGCAGATCCATGCTGGCTGGCCCTTCAGGCGGACAGACGCTGCGCACTGGCCGGCAGCAACAGCCGTGTGTCGAGGGCGCTGTGGTCGTCCAGTTGGTAGTCGTTGAGCTGGAACACCAGGCTCACCAGCAGCCGCGGGTGCACCGAGGGTGACTGCGCCTTGTGCAGGCCGAAGGTGTCTTCGGCAAAGCCCAGGCCGGCCGGGCCGTGCAGCTCGCGCATCGCCGCCGCGCCATAGCCGCCGGCCACCTGGGCGTCGG
>JBBRJU010000535.1:0-2576 GCA_038218895.1 Burkholderiales bacterium | reverse complement strand
GGCTGCCTGCAGGAAGTCGGCCCCCAGCATCTCTTCGAGCGGCCAGCGGGTGGCCAGGCCCTGGGCGTTCTGCGCCGCCAGCTCGTTGAGGCGCCGGCCCATGGCCTGGGATTCTTCGCGGATCACGCCGACGAAGCGGTCGTGCAGCTCGGCTGGCAAGCCGGGGTCGCCCAGCATCTCCACCGCTGCCTGCAGGTTGGCCAGCGCGCCGCGGCTGCCTTCGGTCAGGCCGTGCAGCAGGCGCTCTTGCGCGGCCTCGTCACCATAGGCGCGGGTGATGTTGTCGAGCATCAGCACGAAGCCGCTCAGCGGTGGCGCCACGGCGCCGGCTGGCGCTGCTGGCCCAGGGGCAGCACCGGGGGCATCACCGGGTACAGCACCCGGTGCACCACCCGGTGCACCACCCCGTGCACCACCCGCTGCACCACCCTCTGCACCACCCGGTGCCGCATGCGGTGCGTCACCGGGTGCCACATGCGGCGCATCACCCGGTGCGTGCACCACGGCACGCACCGGCGCCAGCTGCACCCGCAGCAACTGCCCCGCGCGGGTGGTGGTGACAAACGGGGCGCTGGGGTGCGCCACGCCGCGCTGCAGCCCCTGCTGCACGCTGTCGAGTGCATGTGCCACCAGTTTGCGGTCGAACACGGCATAGACCGAGCGGCCCAGTCCGATCAGCTCGGCGCCGTCGGCCAGCTTCGGCGCGGCCGACAGCGCGCGGAACTGCATGCGCGCGCGGTTGTTGTAGAGCAGGATGCGCCCGTCCAGGTTGCACACCACCACGCTCTGCGTCAGCTCGCTCATCAGCGCGGCCAGGCGGTTGCGCTCCTGGGCCACACCGCGGCTGGCCTCGACCACCTGGCTGGCCATGTCCTGGCGCAGCTGGTCACGCTGGCGCGCCAGTGCATTCAGGGTGCTGGCCAGGGCCTGCACCACCGGGGCGCCGTCGTCGCTGTGCAGGCTGCGCTGCACGTCGGTGCGCAACAGCACCTGGGCCTGCTCCAGCAGCTGCGCAGGTGCGGTGACCCAGCGCCGCACCAGCGGCTGCACCGCCCAGGCCACCAGCGCCACCAGTGCCAGGCCGGCCATCAGCGGCAGGGCCCAGCGCGGCCCCAGCGCAGCAGCCACGGCCGCGTGCTCGGCCGGCGTCAGGGTGGAGCCCAGCATGGCCCAGGCCGCCAGCGTGTAGAGCACCAGCAGCGCCGCCGCCGCCGCCGCTGCAGCGGCCATGGCCTGCAGCAGGCGCTGGTCGCGCCTCACCTGGGCTGCTCCAGCAGGCCGCGCACGGCCAGCACCAGCGCCTTGGTCGAGAAGGGCTTGGTCATGTAGGCATCGGCGCCCATGGCGCGGCCCTTGGCGATGTCGGTCTCGCGGCCCTTGGCGGTGAGCATCAGCACCAGCGTGTGCTTGAGCGCCTCATCGGCGCGCAGGGCCTGGCAGACCTCGAAGCCGGTCTTGTGCGGCATCATCACATCCAGCAGCACCAGGCGCGGGCGCTCGCGCTGCAGCACCGCCAGGGCCTCGTTGCCATCACGCGCCAGGTGCACCTCGAAGCCTTCACGCTTCATCAGGTACTCCAGCGAGATCAGGATGTTGGGCTCGTCATCGGCGATCAGGATCTTGTCGGTCATGCGGTGTCTCCTGCGGGGGGGCCGGCCTCGGGTGGGCCGTTTCAGCGTGGACGGACCAAGGTAAGTGGAAGGCAAAACACGCACCTTGACCAGCATCAGGCCGCAGCTGCATGTGGCCGCCGAAGTGCTCGACGATCTGCCGGCTGATCGGCAGGCCCAGGCCGGTGCCCTGGGGCCGGTTGGCCAGATCGCCGCCCTGACGGAATTTCTCGAAGATCATCTCGCGCTGGTCGGCCGGCACGCCGGGGCCGTTGTCCTGCACCTCCACCGTGATGCCCTGCGCATCATGCTGCAGGCGCAGCTGCACCCGCCCGCCCACCTGCGGCACGAACTTGGCCGCGTTCGACAGCAGGTTCAGCAGCACCTGGGTGAGGCGGTCGGGGTCGGCATGCAGACCGGGCATCCCGTCGGGTGGCAGTTGCAGCGCCAGCGTGGCGCCCTTCTCGTGCAGCAGTTCCTGCACCGTCAGCGCGGCCTGCCGCACCAGCGCCACCATGTCGACATCGGTGTTGCGCCACTCGGCATGGCCCGATTCGATCTTGGCCATGTCCAGCACCTGGTTGACCAGGCGCGACAGGCGCTCGGTCTCGGCCACCACGATGCCCAGGAACTGCTGGCGCTGCGGCGCCGGCATGTCGGTATCGTCCTGCATCAGCTCGGTCAGCGCCCGGATGGACGTGAGCGGCGTGCGCAACTCATGGGTGACCGACGACATGAAGTCGTCCTTCATCCGGTCCAGGCTCTCCAGCCGCTCATTGGCCGTGCGCAAGTCGGCGGTGGCGCGCTGCAGCGATCGGGACTGCTGCTCCAGTGCCTGCGAGTGGCTGCGCAGCTGGGAGGCTTCGTCCAGGATGCGCAGCACGTCGTCCTGGTTCAGCGGTTCTTCGTCGGCCACCGACGCCACCATGGTGCGTGCCGATGCGCTGCCGATGGCGCCGGCCAACT
>JBBRJU010000534.1:0-2578 GCA_038218895.1 Burkholderiales bacterium | reverse complement strand
ACGTGACGGTCGAGGCCATCGTCGCGGTGCTGCTGCGCAATGCCGACACCGGCCGCAGCCTGGTGGCCTCGGCCGCAGGCGCTGTCACCCACGATGGCCATGGCCCCGGCTGCAGTTGCCGCCGCGCACTGGACCACGCGCTGATCACCGCACCCGCTGCGCGCGACCCCGCCGTGGTGGCGTGTCTGCGCAGCGTGGCCGGGCGCGTGCTTTGACCGCGCCCGCCCGGCAGCGGCGCAGCCTGTGGCCCGCGCCCGAAGGCGATGCCCTGCAGGTCATCGACCAGCGCCTGCTGCCGCACCAGCTGGTGGTGCAACGGCTGGCCAGCGTGGGGGCGGTGCGCAACGCCATCGTCGACATGTGGGTGCGCGGCGCGCCGCTGATCGGCGCCACTGCCGCCTACGGCATGGCGCTGCAATGCCGCGTCGCCGCCGATGACGCTGCCCTGCGCGCTGCCCAGGCCTGGCTGGACAGCGCCCGGCCCACGGCGGTGAACCTGGCCTGGGCCACGCAGCGCATGCTGCAGGCGCTGTTGCCGCTGCCGGTGGCCGCGCGGGCTGCTGCGGCCTGGCAACTGGCGGGCCGCTTGGCCGATGAAGACGTGGCCACCAACGCCGCCATCGGCCAGCACGGCCTGGGCCTGTTGCAGGCACTGGCCGCCCGCCACCCGGGCCGGCGGCTGAACCTGTTGACACACTGCAAT
Source organism: Burkholderiales bacterium (assembly GCA_038218895.1). Lineage (GTDB taxonomy): Bacteria > Pseudomonadota > Gammaproteobacteria > Burkholderiales > Burkholderiaceae_C > Pseudaquabacterium. Next base: position 1,875 of record JBBRJU010000534.1, on the reverse strand, counting down.
GCCGGCACGCTGGCTGCAGTGGACTGGGGCACTGCGCTGGCGCCGGTGTATGCCGCGCAGGCGGCCGGCCTGGCCGTGCATGTGTGGGTGGACGAAACCCGCCCGCGCAACCAGGGCGCCAGCCTCACCGCCTGGGAATTGGGCCAGCAGGGGGTACCGCACACCGTGGTGGCCGACAACACAGGCGGCCATTTGATGCAACATGGCCAGGTGGATGTGGTCATCGTCGGCGCCGACCGGGTGACCGCGCGGGGCGATGTCTGCAACAAGATCGGCACCTACCTGAAGGCGCTGGCCGCGCGCGACAACGGCGTGCCCTTTTATGTGGCGCTGCCACTGTCCACGCTGGACCGCACGGTGCACGATGGCGTGGCCGACATCGCCATCGAGCACCGCAGCCCGCGCGAGGTGACCCACATCACCGGGCGCGACGCCCAGGGCGGCCTGACCGAAGTGCAACTGGTGCCCGACGGCAGCCCGGCGCTGAACCCTGCCTTCGATGTGACGCCGGCGCGCCTGGTGACTGGCCTGATCACTGAATGCGGCGTGCTGGCGGCAACGGCCGAGGCGCTGGCCGCGCTTGAGGTGCTTTAGGTGCTTTGGGCGCCCTCGGTCTCCGGCAGGTCTTGCAGGCGCTGCTGCGCCAGCGCCATCAACTGGCGCAGCTTGAAGCTGGTGCAGCCCTGGAGCCCTGGGACATCGTGCCAGCGGTTTCCAGGCCGGGCATGTCATTGCAATGATTGCATTTGCAGGGACTTCTGCTGCAGGATGGTCCGGTGACCGTCGCCGCCATCGACCCATCCTCCACCACCGCGCCCGCCGCGCGCCCGCCCGACCCGTTGTTGAGCGCGCCCTTGCTGCCCACGCTGCTGCGCTTTGCGCTGCCCAACATGCTGGCGATGGTGGCCACCGCGTTGGCTGCCATCGCCGAGACGGCCTATGTGGGCAGCTTTGGCGTGGCGTCGCTGGCCGGCATGGCGCTGGTATTTCCGATGGTGATGCTGCAGGCCATGCTGTCGGCAGGCGCCATGGGTGGTGGTGTGTCGTCTGCCGTCAGCCGCGCCTTCGGTGCCGGCGATCCGGCGCGCGCCAGCGCACTGGTGGTGCACGCCATGTGGATCGGCGTGGCCGCCGGCAGCGTCTACATGGTGCTGATGCTGGCCTTCGGCCCGACCCTGTTTGCCGCGCTGGGCGGGCAGGGCGAGGCACTGGCCCAGGCCGTGGCCTATGCGAAGGTGGCTTTTTTAGGGTCCGTCTTCATCTGGCTGGTCAACACCTTCGCGTCGGTGATCCGTGGTTCGGGCAACATGAAAGTGCCATCGGTCACGCTGCTGATCGTGGCGGTGTCGCAGGTGCTGATCGGTGGTGCGCTGGGGCTGGGCTGGGGGCCCTTCCCGCGGCTGGGCATGGGCGGCGTGGCCGCAGGCCAGGTGCTGGCGTATGCCCTGGGCGCAGCCTTCCTGCTGTCGTACCTGGCCAGTGGCCGGGCGCGGGTGCAATTGCGGCTGCGCAGCACGCCGCTGCAGTGGCCTCTGGCGCGCGACATTCTCAAGGTGGGGGCGGTGGCCTGCCTGTCGCCGCTGCAGACGGTGCTGACCGTCCTGATCCTGACGCGCCTGGTGTCGCATTTCGGCAGCAACGCACTCGCCGGCTATGGCATCGGCACGCGGCTGGAATTTCTGCTGGTGCCGATTGCCTTTTCGGTGGGCGTGGCATCGGTGCCGCTGGTGGGCATGGCCATCGGTGCAGGCAAGGTGGCGCGCGCGCGCCGTGCGGCGTGGACAGCGGCAGCCCTGGCCGCCGGCCTGCTGGGTGTGCTGGGCCTGGCGCTGGCGGTGGCGCCTGGGGTGTGGACCAGCCATTTCTCCCAAGACC
>JBBRJU010000533.1:0-2588 GCA_038218895.1 Burkholderiales bacterium | reverse complement strand
CCTGCGATTGGTTGCGCCAAACGGTCATTACCGGTTTCAGGTCAAAAGAGTCTACGGCACTGTTTTTCTGACCCTTCACCTCCAACCAGATGATTTTCTGCCCGTCTTTGGAGCGTTCACCCGCGCATTGTTCGAACACGGCGTGAAGGAGCTGCTGGTGGTCAGCCAGGACACCAGCGCCTATGGCGTGGATGTGAAGTACCGCACCGGCTTCTTCGACGGCCGGCCGGTCAAGACCCGCATGACCGAGCTCTGCGCCGCGCTGGCCGAGCTGGCCAAACCGCATGGCGCCTGGGTGCGCCTGCACTATGTCTACCCCTACCCGCATGTGGACGAATTGCTGCCGATGATGGCCAGCGGCGCCATCCTGCCCTACCTGGACGTGCCCTTCCAGCACAGCCACCCCGAGGTGCTGCGCCGCATGAAGCGCCCGGCCAGCGGCGAGCGCAACCTGGACCGCCTGCTGCAGTGGCGCGCCGCCTGCCCTGCGCTGGTGGTCCGCTCCACCTTCATCGCCGGCTTTCCGGGTGAGACCGAGGCCGAGTTCCGGCACCTGCTGGATTTTGTGCGTGAAGCGCAGATCGACCGCGCCGGCTGCTTTGCCTATTCACCGGTACGGGGTGCGGTGGCGAACGACCTGCCGGGTGGCTTGCCCGATGCGCTGCGCGAGGAGCGCCGCGCCCGCTTCATGGCGGTGGCTGAAGAAGCGTCGATCGCCCGGCTGCAGCGCCGCGTAGGCGCCACCATGCAGGTGCTGGTCGACCATGCGCCGGCGCTGGGCCGCAAGGGCGGCGTCGGCCGCAGCTACGCCGACGCGCCCGAGATCGACGGCACGGTGCGCCTGCTGCCGCCCGAGAAGGCCAGCAAGATATTGAAGGTCGGTGAATTCACCCACGCCCGCATCGTCGCCACCGATGGCCATGACCTGGTCGGCCAGCCGGTCTGAAGTCTCCATCCACCCATCCGCCAACCCATCCGCCAACCCACTCGACGCGCCCGATGAGCACCACACCCGACACGCCGCAAGACCTGGTGACGCAACTTCTGCACCACCCCTACCAGCCGCCCGACAGCTGGGACGCCGTGTCGCCGGGCGTGTTCAAGGCCTCGACGGTGATCTTCCCCGACACCCGGGCGCTGCGCGGCCGCATCTACACCGCCAAGACCGGCTCCACCTACGGCCTGCGTGGCACGCCCACCACCTATCTGCTGGAAGAGCGGCTGGCCACGCTGGAAGGCGGGCGCTTTTGCATCCTGTCGCCCAGCGGGCTGGCGGCCATCCCCAATGTCAACCTGGGCCTGCTGCGCCAGGGCGACGAACTGCTGCTGCCGGCCAATGTGTACGGCCCGTCGAACGACATGGCGGTGAACGTGCTGTCGCGCTGGGGCATCAGCCACCGCTTCTACGACCCGATGGATGTGGCCGATCTGGCGGCCAAGATCGGCCCCGCCACCAAGCTGGTGTGGGTGGAAGCGCCGGGCTCGGTGACGATGGAGTTCCCCGATCTGCCGGCGCTGGTAGCCGCGGCCAAGGCGCGTGGCGTGCTGGTGGCACTGGACAACACCTGGGGCGCTGGCCTGGCCTTCCGTGCCTTTGACCTGGCGAACGGTCTGGGCGTGGACATCGTGATGCAGGCGCTGACCAAGTACCCGTCGGGCGGGGCCGATGTGCTGATGGGCTCGGTCGTCACCCGCGACGAAGCCCTGCACCAGCAACTGCTGAAGCTGCACGGCCAGCTGGGCATCGGCGTGGCCGCCAACGATGCCGAATTCATCCTGAAGGGCCTGCCCACCATCGCGCTGCGCTACCACGCGCATGACCAGGCTGGGCGCACGCTGGCCACCTGGCGGGGCACCCAGCCGGCCGTGCACCAGGTGCTGCACCCGGCGCTGCCCGGGTCGCCCGGCCATGCACACTGGGCGGCCACCTGCACTGCAGCGGCTGGGTTGTTTTCGATCCTGCTCGACCCCGCGCTGACGCCGGCGCAGGTGGACGGCTTCGTCGACGCGCTGCGGCTGTTCAAGATCGGTTACTCCTGGGGTGGTCCGGTCAGCCTGGTGGTGCCCTATGACCTGAGCGCCATGCGCGCCGACCGGTCGGCCCTGCCAGGCCACCTGGTGCGCTTTTCCATCGGCCTGGAGCCGGTGGCCGACCTGCAGGCCGACCTGGCGCAGGCACTGGCCAGGCTCGGCTGACGCCGCCAGCCGAGCCGGGCGGTCAGTCTGGCGCCGGGCCGGCCAGCAGCGGGATGGCGCCGTCCGAACTGGCGCCCAGCAGGCCCACACGGCTGTAGATGCCCAGCTTCTGGCGCGTGTCCTGGATGTCGAGGTTGCGCATCGTCAGCTGGCCGATGCGGTCGGCCGGGCTGAAGGCGCCTTCCACCTTTTCCATGCTCAGCCGCTCGGGCTGGTAGGTCAGGTTGGGGCTGCTGGTGTCCATGATGGAGTAATCATTGCCGCGGCGCAGCTGCAGCACCACCTCGCCGGTGATGGGGCGCGCCACCCAGCGCTGGGCGGTCTCGCGCAGCATCAGGCATTGCGGGTCGAACCAGCGGCCCTGGTAGAGCAGGCGGCCGAGGCGGCGGCCG
>JBBRJU010000532.1:0-2596 GCA_038218895.1 Burkholderiales bacterium | reverse complement strand
GGTGCGCTCGGGGATGAATTCCAGGTGCGTCTGCGTGCCGCTCATGAAGCCCTTGCCAGTGAGACCGCCCGAGCCGATGGCGATCATGCCCTGCAGGATGTGAAAGCCTTTGCCCAGCGGGTCGCGCGTGGGGTCGAGCAGGGTGCAGACACGCTGCTTCTGATAGTCGCGCAGCACTTGCCAGTCGACCTCGGGCTGGCACAGCGCATCACCGCTGACAACGATGGCAGCGAGGCCCAGCGCCGCCGCCAGCACCAGCGGCGCGATCAGCCGCCACGACAGGCCGGCAAAGAAAATCACATACAGCCCGCCAGCGGCCACCAGCAGCGACGTGCCCAGATCGGGCTGCTTGGCCACCAGGGCCACCGGCAGCAGCAGCAGCGCGCCGGCCACGGCAAACTCAGGCCAGCGCAACTGGCCCACCTGGCGGTTCTCGCACTTTTGAAACCACCAGGCCAGCATCAGCGGCGTGGCCAGCTTCAGCAACTCGCTGGGCTGGATCACCACGCCCACGTTCAGCCAGCGGGTGGCGCCCTTCTTGGTGATGCCGAACAGCGCGGTGGCCACCAGCAGGGCCACGCCCAGGGCATAAAGCGGCACGGCCAGGGCCATCAGCCGCTGCGGCGGCACCTGGGCCACGATGAACATCAGCGCTGCGGCCAGCAGCATGTTGCGACCGTGGTCGACAAAGCGGGTGCCGTGGTCGTAGCCCACCGAGTACATGGTGACCATGCCCAGCGCCGCCAGCGCCAGCACCACCACCAGCAGCGGGCCGTCGAAGCCGCTGACCACCGGCTTCAGCCGCAGCCACAGCGACGGGCGGTCGACGACGACGATCATGGCGTGGCCCGGGCAGCGGTGGCCGGTGCGGCGGCTGGCGTCACCAGCGCGGTGGTCTGCACCGTGGCGGGCAGGGCGCCGGCCAGCAGGGGCAGGCCCAGCGCCGACATCGGCACGTCATCGGCCGGGCGTGGCACGCCGGTGGGCGCCGCGCTGCGGCCTTCCCGGGTCGCGGCCATGTCTTCGTCGCTCGGCCACTGGCCGGCCAGCAGGTAGTCGAACACCCGGCGGGCGATGGGTGCAGCAGCGGCGGCGCCGAAGCCGGCGTTCTCGACAATCACCGCCAGCGCAATGCTGGGCGCGTCCAGCGGCGCAAAGGCGGTGTACAGCGAGTGGTCACGCTGGAACTCCGACAGCCGCGAGGCGTTGTACTTCTCGTTGGCGCGCACACCCACGGCCTGGGCGGTGCCGGTCTTGCCGCCGCTCTTGTAGGGCGCGCCGGCAAACACCCGGGTGGACGTGCCTTCTTGCGTGACGCCATGCATCGCGCCCAATATCAGGGCCACATGCTCGGGCTTGAAGGGCAGCGGCGTCAGCGCATTGCTGGCCACTGGCGAGGCCCGCTGGGTGACGACGTCGCGGATCTCGCGCACCAGCCGTGGCTCGAAGCGCTGCCCGCCCGCCACCAGCGTGGCAGTGGCACTGGCCAGCTGCAGCATGGTGAAATTGTTGTAGCCCTGGCCGATGCCCAGTGAAATGGTCTCGCCGGCATACCACTTCTGCTGCTCGGGCCGCTTGTAGGCGCGCTTCTTCCAGGCGGTGCTGGGCAGCAGCCCGGTCACCTCTCCATCCAGGTCGATGTCGGTCTTGCGGCCGAAGCCGAAGGGCAGCAGTTGCTCGTGCATCAGGTCCACGCCCAGCTCATTGGCCAGCGAGTAGTAGTAGACGTTGCTGCTCTGCACGATGGAGCGGCGCATGTCCACCGGCCCCAGGCCGTGGTCGCCGTGGCTGCGGAACTCATGCCCGCCGAAGTTGAAGCTGCCGCCGTCGTGCACGATGGTGCCCGGCCCGCGCTTGCCGGTGTTGAGCGCGGCCATGGCCATGAAGGGTTTGAAGGTGCTGCCCGGCGGGTAGGTGCCGCGCAGCGCGCGGTTGAGCAGCGGCTTGTCGATGCTTTCGTTGAGCGCGCGCCAGCTCTCCACGTCGATGCCGTCGACGAACAGGTTGGGGTCGAAGCTGGGCTTGCTGACAAAGGCCAGCACCTCGCCATTGCGTGGGTCGATGGCCACCAGCGCGCCACGCCGGTCGCCGAACAGTTGCTCGACCAGGGCCTGCAGCTTGATGTCGATCGACAGGACCAGGGTGTTGCCGGGCGTGGCCGGGTGGGTCTTGAGGCGGCGCACCGCGCGGCCGCCGGCCGACGTTTCCACCTCTTCGAAGCCGGTGGTGCCGTGCAGCGCACGCTCATAGCGCTGCTCCAGGCCCAGCTTGCCGATGACCTCGGTGCCGCGGTAGTTGGCCAGCAGCTCGTCGTCCCAGTCGTCCATCGCCTTTTTCTCGGCGACATTGATGCGGCCGATGTAGCCGATCAGGTGGCTGCCGACCTCGCCGGCCGGATAGCTGCGGAACAGCCGCGCCCGCACGTCCACACCGGGGAAGCGGTAGCGCTGGGCCATGAAGCGGGCCACTTCCTCGTCGCTCAGCTTGGTGCGGATGGGCAGCGATTCGAGGCTCTTGCTCTCCTCGAGCTGGCGCTTGAAGCGGCGCCGGTCGCGCGGCTCGATCGGCAGGATCTCGGCGAGGCGGTCGATGGTCG
>JBBRJU010000531.1:0-2602 GCA_038218895.1 Burkholderiales bacterium | reverse complement strand
GTGGGTGCCGTAGGCCAGCGCACCCACCGCCTGGGCGCCGCCGATGGTGAAGGCGCGCGTGACACCGGCCACATGGGCAGCGGCCAGCACCAGGTGATTGCGTTCGCCCCGGCTGGCCGTGGCATTGCCGGCCCCGCCGGTGGCCACGCTGCCACGCACCGGCGTGGGCACCACCAGGATGATCTCCTGCACGCCGGCCACATGGGCCGGCACGGCGTTCATGATCAGGCTGGACGGGTAGGCGGCCTTGCCCCCGGGCACATAGATGCCGACCCGATCGAGCGGCGTGACCTTTTGGCCCAGCAGGGTGCCGTCTGCATCGTGGTATTGCCAGCTCAGGCCACAGGCCTGCTTCTGCGCCTCGTGGTATTGGCGCACACGGCGCGCCGCTGCCTGCAGGGCGTCACGCTGTGCGGCCGGCAAGCCGTCGAAGGCCTCGCGAAAGTCTTGCTGGGTCAGCTCCAGCGCCGCCACGCTGTCGGCCACCAGGCCGTCGAAGCGGGCGGTGTAGTCCAGCACTGCTGCGTCGCCACGCCGCTGCACATCGGCCAGGATGCCGGCCACGCGCTGCTCGATGGCGTCGTCGGTCTCGGCCGACCAGTGCAGCATGCGCTGGAACTCGGCTTCGAAGTCGGCACTGGCAGTGTGCAGGTGGCGGATGCGGACAGACAACATGGCGACGTTCAGGGTGGTTGGTTCAGCCCGCAGCGCGGGCGAAGGCATCGATCAGGCGGCGCAACGGCTCGCGCTTCAACTTCAGCGCCGCCTGGTTCACCACCAGCCGGGCGCTGATGTCGAGGATGCATTCCACCTCCACCAGGTGGTTGGCCTGGAGCGTGCTGCCGGTGGACACCAGGTCGACGATGGCATCGGCCAGGCCGGTCAGCGGCGCCAGCTCCATCGAGCCGTAGAGCTTGATCAGGTCGACGTGCACGCCCTTGTCGGCAAAGTGCTGGCGTGCGATCTGGGTGTATTTGCTGGCCACGCGGATGCGCGAGCCTTGCTTGACTGCGGCCGCGTAGTCGAAGTCGGCCCGGGTGGCCACGCTCATGCGGCAGCGGGCGATCTTCAGGTCCACCGGCACATACAGGCCGCTGGCGGCCAGGTCGTCACCGTGTTCCAGCAGCACGTCCAGCCCGGCCACACCCAGGTCGGCGCCGCCGTATTCCACATAGGTGGGCACGTCACTGGCGCGCACCAGCACCACCCGCACGCCGGGCTGGCTGGTGCCCAGGATCAGCTTGCGGCTTTTTTCGGGGTCTTCGCTCACCTCGATGCCGGCGGCAGCCAGCAGCGGCAGGCAGTCATCAAAAATGCGGCCCTTGCTCAACGCCAGGGTGATGGTGGACTTGGCGCTGTCAGGCATCACTTCACCCGCTCGATATCGGCACCGATGGCGCGCAGCTTGGCTTCCATGCGGTCGTAGCCACGGTCCAGGTGGTAGATGCGGTCGACCTGGGTCTCGCCCTGCGCCACCAGGCCGGCGATCACCAGGCTGGCCGACGCGCGCAAGTCGGTGGCCATCACCGTGGCGCCCTGCAGCAGCGGCACGCCGGTGACCACGGCCGTGTGGCCGTCCACCTCGATGTGGGCGCCCAGGCGCACCAGTTCGTCCACATGCATGAAACGGTTTTCGAAGATCGTCTCGCTGATGCGTGCGGTGCCGGCGGCAATGCAGTTGACCGCCATGAACTGCGCCTGCATGTCGGTGGGAAACGCCGGGTACTCGCTGGTGCGGAATCCCACCGCCCGCGGCCGGCCGTCCGAGCGCACGCGGATCCAGGGGACGCCGTCCTGCACGCCATCGGTGATGTTGGCGCCGGCCTCGCGCAGCTTGTCGACCAAGGCGTCCAGATGGTGGGCGTTGGCGCCGTGCAGCGTCACGTCGCCCCCGGTGGCGGCCACCGCGCACAGAAAGGTGCCGGCCTCGATGCGGTCGGCCACGATGTGGTGCGGCTGCGCCGGCGGCTGCAGCCGCGCGACTCCCTGGATGCGGATGCGGCTGCTGCCGTGGCCTTCGATCCTGGCGCCCATGCGGATCAAGAGTTCGGCCAGGTCGGGAATCTCGGGCTCCTGGGCGGCGTTTTCCAGCAGGGTTTCGCCATCGGCCAGCACTGCGGCCATCAGCAGGTTCTCAGTGCCGGTGACGGTGACCATGTCGGTGGTGATGCGCGCGCCGCGCAACCTGGCGGCCCGGGCCACGATGTAGCCATGGTCGACGGTGATGTCGGCGCCCATGGCCTGCAGGCCCTTGATGTGCTGGTCGACCGGGCGCGAGCCGATGGCGCAGCCACCCGGCAACGACACCCGCGCCTGGCCGAAGCGCGCCAGCAGCGGCCCCAGCGCCAGGATGGACGCACGCATGGTCTTCACCAGCGCATAGGGCGCCTCAGGTGTGGTGATGCGGCTGGCATCCAGCGTCACCACATCCGGTTGCTCGGTAGACCGCTCGGCCACCACGCCCATGTTGCGCAGCAGCTTGAGCATGGTGCTCACGTCCTGCAGTTGCGGCACGTTGTGCAGCGTGGTCACACCGTCCACCAGCAATGCGGCGCACAACTCGGGCAGCGCGGCGTTCTTGGCGCCGGCGATGGCCACGGTG
>JBBRJU010000530.1:0-2610 GCA_038218895.1 Burkholderiales bacterium | reverse complement strand
GGCGGCGCGAGGCCGATGCGCGGTCATCAGGATCCAGCCGTCCTCGGCGTCGCCGACCTGCAGGTTCAGCCAGGGCGCGTAGGCCGTCTTCAATTGATCGGCCTGGCGCTCCAGGATGCCGGCCAGCAGCGGTGCCAGCAGCTTCAGCGGCGTGGCCAGGATATTGGCCAGCACCAGCGCATAGCTGCCGCCAGCCTGCTCGGGCGGGCCGGCGCGCAGCTGCACGCCATTGGCCTGGGCATTGGCCTGGGTGGCGGTGACGGCGGCCGGGTCGATGTCGACCGCGTCGATGCCGCCTGCGCCATGCAACGCCGCGCCGATCGCCAGGATGCCCGAGCCGCAGCCGTAGTCCAGCACCCGCCGCCAGCCGGGCGCCAGCGCAGCCGCCTGCCGCGCCGTCCAGCGCAGGCACATGCGGGTGGTGGGGTGGGTGCCGGTGCCAAAGGCCAGGCCCGGGTCGAGCCGGATGACCGTCTCGGCTGCTGCCGGCGCTGCATGCCAGCTGGGCACGATCCAGAAGCTGGGCGTGATCTCGACCGGCGCGAACTGGCGCTGGGTCAGCCGCACCCAATCCTGGTCGGCCACCGGGCGCAGCGCCAGCACCGCCATGCTGGCGGCCCAGTCTTGTGCGCGCAGCAGCGTGGCGGCTTCGGTGGCGGCGGTTTCGGTCTCGAACAGCGCGCTCAGGTCCGAGCGCTGCCAGCCTTCTTTCGGCGCCGGCATGCCGGGCTCGCCGAACAGCGCCTGCTCGGCGGCGGTACCGGCGTCGGCGTCAGCCACCGACACGCTCAGCGCGTCGAGTTCGTCGACCAGCGCCTCGCTGATGGCTTCGACCAGGCTCTCCGGCAGCCGCAGGACAAGTTCATGCATCGGCAGCGCTCAGCGTTTGCGGTGTTCCAGCCAGCCTTCCAGGTAGTGGATGCTGGTGCCGCCCTCGATGAACTTGGCATCGACCATCAGCTCGCGGTGCAGCGGGATGTTGGTCTGGATGCCTTCGACCACCGTCTCTGACAGGGCGGTGCGCATGCGCGCCAAGGCCTGCTCGCGGGTATCGCCGTGCACGATGATCTTGCCGATCATCGAGTCGTAGTTGGGCGGCACGGTGTAGTTGGTGTAGACATGGCTGTCGACCCGCACGCCCGGCCCACCCGGTGCGTGCCACATGCTGATGCGGCCCGGGCTGGGGGTGAACTTGTACGGGTCTTCGGCGTTGATGCGGCATTCGATCGCATGGCCGCGCATCTGGATCTGGCGCTGGGTGAAGGGCAGTTTTTCGCCAGCGGCCACGCGGATCTGCATCTGCACGATGTCGATGCCGGTCACCATCTCGGTCACCGGGTGCTCCACCTGCACCCGGGTGTTCATCTCAATGAAATAGAACTCGCCGTTCTCGAACAGGAATTCGAAGGTGCCGGCGCCGCGGTAGCCCATCTTCTTGCAGGCGGTGGCACAGCGGTCGCCGATGCGCTCGATGATGCGCCGCGGGATGCCGGGTGCCGGCGCTTCCTCGATGATCTTCTGGTGGCGGCGCTGCATGCTGCAGTCACGCTCACCCAGCCACACCGCGTTGCGGTGCTCGTCGGCCAGGATCTGGATTTCCACATGGCGCGGGTTCTGCAGGAACTTCTCCATGTAGACACCCGGGTTGCCGAAGGCCGCGCCGGCCTCGGTGCGGGTGGTCTGCACTGCATTCAGCAGCGCCGCCTCGGTGTGCACGACCCGCATGCCGCGCCCGCCGCCGCCGCCGGTGGCCTTGATGATGACCGGGTAGCCGATGGCGCGTGCCGCCTGCACGGTGGCCTTGGGGTCTTCCGTCAGGGCGCCTTCGCTGCCGGGCACACAGGGCACGCCGGCGCGGATCATCGCCTGCTTGGCCGACACCTTGTCGCCCATCAGACGGATGGATTCAGGCGTGGGGCCGATGAAGGTGAAACCGCTTTTTTCCACCCGCTCGGCGAAGTTGGCGTTCTCGCTGAGGAAGCCGTAGCCGGGATGGATGGCCTCGGCGTCGGTCACCTCGGCCGTGGCGATGATGGCCGGCATGTTGAGGTAGCTTTGCGCCGACGCGGGCGGGCCGATGCACACCGCCTCGTCGGCCAGCTTGACGTACTTGGCTTCGCGGTCGGCTTCGGAATACACCACCACCGACTTGATGCCCATTTCGCGGCAGGCCCGCTGGATGCGCAGGGCGATTTCCCCGCGGTTGGCGATCAGGATTTTCTTGAACATGGTGCCGCCAGCGCGCGCCGTCACTCGATGACGAACAGCGGTTGGCCGAATTCGACCGCAGCGCCATTTTCGGCGAGCACCCGCACGATGGTGCCGGTCTTGTCGGCCTCGATCTCGTTCATGATCTTCATCGCTTCGATGATGCAGATGGATTCGCCTTCCTTCACGGTGTGGCCCACCTCGACCAGCGGCTTGGCGCCCGGGCTGCTGGCGCGGTAGAAGGTGCCCACCATCGGGCTCTTGACGATGTGGCCGGTCTCCACCGGCGCGGCAGGCGCAGCGGCCGCTGCCGGGGCCATGGCCACCGGTGCGGCGGCTGGCGCGGGCGCCATCATCATCATCGGCGTGCCAGCGGTGCCCGGCGCGCCCGCCTTGACGATG
>JBBRJU010000529.1:0-2616 GCA_038218895.1 Burkholderiales bacterium | reverse complement strand
TCGATCAGCAGGTCGGCCGGGGTGCCGAGCTGGCGGGCAAAGTGGGCGTGCTTGTCCAGCGTGCCACAGACCATCAGCGGCCGGCAGGGTTCGCTCATCGAGTGGATGTCGAGCAGCAGGTCGGCGGCATCCACGAAGGGCTGCAATTCGCGGGCGCGCCGCAGTTCCACCGAGTCGCGCGGGCCGAACAGCACGTCGTCGGCCCACACTCGGTTCAGGTCTTCGTCGATGCAGCGCGCAGCATGTGGCGCGCCGGGGTCGAAGCGCTGGAACGCGGCCACATTGGCAAAGGCCAGCACCAGGCTGCCGCGCAGCGGCGCCAGCGGCTGGCTGAACAGCCACTGCAGCGCCAGCGCACCACACAGCTCGTTGCCATGGGTCAATGCTTGCACCATCACCGTGGGCCCCGGGCGGCCGGAATCCAGGCGGTGCACATAGGGCACGCCGGTGTTGCCGCCGGCCCAGGCGTGGATGTCGGGGGCTTGCAGTTCGATCGGTGGCAGCGGCATGGCCGCCATGCCGGGCAGTGTTTGTTGCTGGGTCATGGGGGTGCGACTGGCGGGGGTGTGACAGGCAGGGTTGTGGCAGGCGGGGTTGTGGCAGGTGGGTGTGTGACAAGGGCCGGCCCGTCAAGCAGGGCCAGTGCGCTGTCGTCCTTCAGGCCCACGCCCGTGAGCCGGCGGCGCAGCGCCGTGGTGGCCAGCCAGGCCAGGCGCAGGGCGGCAATTGCCGGTGGCAGGCCGGCGGGGCGGATGTTGCTGACGCAGTTGCGCTGTGCATCGTGGCAGCCCAGCTGCGGCGCATGGGTGAGGTAGGCGCCCAGGCTGTCGGGCGCGCTCAGGCCTGGCCGCTCACCCAGCAGCACCAGCACCAGACGGGCCTGCAGCAGCGCGCCGATCTCGTCGCCCAGCGCCACCCGGGCCTGGCTGGCGATGACCGCAGGGGCCAGCGTCAGCCGGCCGGCCAGCGCCAGTTGCAGGGCTTGCAGCAGCGGCACGGCATGGTGTTGCAGCGCCATGGCCGACAGGCCGTCGCCCAGCACGATGGCCAGGTCCACCGGGCCGGTGGCGGCCGCCTGCAGGGTGTCGGCACTGGCGGGCGCCAGGCGGCGGCCGAAGTCCGGGCGGCGCAAGTAGATGTCGCGTGTGCTGGCGCGGCTGTGCACCACGGTACTGGCCCAACCGGCTGCCGCCAGGTCGGCCTGCAGTGCTGCCACGTCCAGCGCCACATGCACCGCATCACGTGCCTGTGCATGGGCGGCGGCAAAGTGCAACAGCGCATGCGTGGGCAGGGCGGCACCGGTGCGGCCCAAGGCGATGCGGGCCGGTGTGTGGCGGCGCAGTTCGGCCCAGGGGTCGGGCGGGGGGGTGGCGCTGGCCTGGATGTCGGTGGCCTGGAGATGGGTAGACGGGGGATTGGTGGACGGGAGATTGCTGGCCGCGATGTCGCTGGGAGGGGTGTGGCTCATCCGGCCGGCCTGTCCAGCCAGGGGCTGAAGCCGGCAGCCAGCGCCGGGCGCGTGGCCACCGGCTGCAGCCGGCCCTGGCTGTCTGTCAGGCCCTGGCGCTGCAGCCAGGCCTCGAATTCGGGCGCACGTTGCAGGCCGAGCAACTGGCGCACGAACAGCGCATCGTGGAACGAGGTGCTCTGGTAGTTCAGCATCACATCGTCTGCCCCCGGCACGCCCATCATGAAGTTCAGCCCTGCGGTGGCGAGCAGCACCAGCAGGTTGTCCATGTCGTCGCTGTCGGCCTCGGCATGGTTGGTGTAGCAGATGTCGCAGCCCATCGGCAGGCCCAGCAGCTTGCCGCAGAAGTGGTCCTCCAGCCCGGCGCGGATGATCTGCTTGCCGTCAAACAAGTATTCCGGCCCGATGAAGCCGACCACGGTGTTGACCAGCAGCGGCCGGTAGCGCCTGGCCACGGCATAGGCGCGGGCCTCCAGCGTCTGCTGGTCCACGCCATGGTGGGCATCGGCCGACAGCGCGCTGCCCTGGCCGGTCTCGAAATACATGCAGTTGTCGCCCAGCGGCCCGCGCCGCAGCGCCAGCGCCGCAGCATGGGCTTCGTCGAGCAGCGCCAGGTTCAGGCCGAAGCTGGTGTTGGTGGCCTGCGTGCCGCCGATGCTCTGGAACACCAGATCCACCGGCGCACCCTGGTCGATGGCCTGCAAGGTGTTGGTGACATGGGTGAGCACGCAGCTTTGCGTGGGCACCTGGTGGGTCTGGATCAGGCCGTCCAGCAAATGCAGCAGATCCACCAGCGCCGGCACGCTGTCTGCTGCGGGGTTGATGCCGATGACGGCATCGCCAGCGCCGTACATCAGCCCGTCGAACAGGCTGGCGACGATGCCGGCCGGGCTGTCGGCCGGGTGGTTGGGCTGCAGCCGCACTGCCAGGTGCCCGGGCAGGCCGAGGGTGTTGCGAAACCGCGTGACCACTTGCACCTTGCGGGCCACGGCGATCAGGTCCTGGTTGCGCATCAGCTTGCTCACTGCGGCCACCATCTCCGGCGTGAGCCCGGGCGCCAGCGCGGCCAGCGCCGGCGTGCTGGCCACGTCGCTCAGCAGCCAGTCGCGAAATGCGCCCACAGTGAGGTGGGCCACCGGGGTGAAGGC
>JBBRJU010000528.1:0-2617 GCA_038218895.1 Burkholderiales bacterium | reverse complement strand
GGCGCCGTACAAGGCCATGGGCGTGGCGGTGCTGGAGCTGTCGCTGAAGCAGCAGGGCACGGCGGCCACGGCCGCGCTGCTGCCGCTGCTGACGGGCAAGTCCACGCTGGTGCTGGGCCCCAGCGGCATGGGCAAGAGCACGCTGATCAATCTGATGGTGCCGGCCGCTGCGGCGCAGGTGGGCGAGATCAGCAAGGCGCTGAACGCCGGCCGCCACACCACCACCAGCACCAGCTGGTACTGGCTGGACGATGCCCGGCGCAGTGCGCTGATCGATTCACCCGGCTTCCAGGAATTCGGCCTGCGCCAGTTGCAGGCCACTGACCTGGTGGGCCTGATGCCTGACCTGCGCGCCCATGCCGACGGCTGCCGGTTCTACAACTGCAGCCATCTGCACGAGCCGGGCTGTGGGGTGCGGGCGGCGGTGGACGCCGGGGCGATCCACCCGTCGCGTTACCGCATCTACGGCGAACTGCACGCCGAGCTGTCGACCACGCGGTATTGACCCCCCCCCCGGAAGCGCCTGCGGCGCTCGCCCCAGGGGGGTGGCCCCGGTGGCCCGGCAGAGCCGGTTCCACGGCGCTGCCTTGGGTGCTTGCGCTGTCCGACGAGCGCGGTTGGACGAGCGCCGTTTTAGCAGCGCGCATTGATGTGCACGGCCTGACGGGCGCACTTCAACTGGAGCTAACCCACCAGGTTGGCGAGTGTGAGCAAGGCGACCAGCAGCATCCACAGCACCACCGAGCGCCACACCAGGCCCACCACGCTGCGCAGGTGGGCCATCCGCGGCAGATCGCCAGCGGTGGAGCCGTCTGCTGCGGCGTTGTCGGTGGGACCGGCCTCGAACGTGCGCGAGCGGTCGGGCGTGACGCCCGGCGCCGCGCTGCCGCCCAGCTGCACCCCCACCGCGCCGGCGGCCGACGCCAGGATCACGCCTTCATTGCCGTGCTTCCACAGCGTGGCATCGCGCCGCCAGGCGTTGATGGCTTCCTCGAAGTTGCCCACCACCGCAAAGCCGAAGGCCGTCAAGCGCGCCGGCACATGGTCGATCAGCGCGAACATCTGCTGGCTCACCGCCATCAGCTGCTGGTGGGCCGGCACACCCAGCGCCTTGCTGGGGAAGGCCCAGTAGCGGGCGGCGAACTCGGCCATGCGGTAGAGCACCGCGCCCAGCGGGCCCAGGCCCAGCGTGGAGAACAGCACGAACCAGAAGAACACCCCGAACACATGGCGGTGGGCGGCCAGCAGCGCATGCTCGATCACATGGCGCAGCAGCTCGGTGCGCGGCAGTTCACTGGCGTCCAGGTGGCGCCATTCGGCCAGCAGGCGGCGCGCCTCGGCCTCGTCGCCGCGGTCCAGCGCGTCACGGATGTCGGTGTAGTAGTGGCTGAACTGGCGAAAGCCCAGCGTCAGGTACAGCACGCCCACGTCGAACAGCAGGGCCAGCAGCAGGCTCCAGTGGGCGATGCCGAGGTACACCACCGCCAGCAGCAGGCCCGGCGCCCCCACCGACACCCCCCAGACCACCCAGGCATGGTGGGCGCGACCGGCGTCGAAGTTGCGGCCAGTCCATCCCACCCAGGACACCAGCAGGTGGTGCACCCAGTTGTCACGTGGCAGCGGCTTGAACTGCTCGATGACCAGGGCCAGCAGAACGGCAAAGAAACTCATCGTGGTCGATGATACCCAGCAGGCCGGCCGCTCATTCCTGCGCCAGAAAGCCGTACAGGTTGCGCAGCATGGCTGCGGTGGCACCCCAGATGAAGTAGTGCCCAGGCTGCGCGCCGGGCCAGGGCATCGACAGGAACTGCCGCGTGATGCCGCCGCCCGCATCCCACTGGTGGCGCTGGTGGTGGGCCGGCGTCATCAGGAACTGCAGCGGCACCTCGAAGGCTTCGTCCACCTCGCCGGTGTCGATGCGCAATACGAAGGGCGGCAGCACCAGCGCCACCACCGGCGTGACGACAAAGCCGGTGACGGTGGTGTAGGTCGGCAGCCGGCCCAGCACCTCCACATGCCGGCGCGCCAGGCCCACTTCTTCTTCGGTCTCGCGCAGCGCAGTGGCCACCGCGTCGGCATCATGCGCCTCCACCTTGCCACCCGGAAAGCTGATCTGCCCGGCATGGCTGCGCAGGTGCATGGTGCGGCGGGTCATCAGCACCTGCAAGCCAGTGTCGCGCTGCACCAGGGGCACCAGCACCGACGCCTGGGCGGTGGGCGCCAGCGGGTTGAAGCGGGCCCCATCGCCGGGGATCTCCGGCTGCCAGACTGGCGGTGCCGCAAAGCGCCGGCGCAGGGCCTGGGCATCCAGCCGGTTGGCCGGCACCGGCGGCAGATGGTCGTCCACCCCCGCCACCGGGATCGCCCGGGGGTCGGTGATGCGGGGCACGGTGCTGGTCATTGGTCGACGTTGGTTCTAAGTGGCCCGAAGGCCGGGTTCAGCGCCAACGCCCCCTTTCAAACCGTGCATGCGGATTTCCCGCACACGGCTTACCGGTGGTCTGTCGGCTCGCAGCATTGCGCAGCTTCCCGCTTCGGAGAAGTTTGCCCGGAATAGCGGATCGTTCCACGCAGGCGATGTCATCCAAGGCTCTCGAAGTACGCACGGTTCCACCGC
>JBBRJU010000527.1:0-2625 GCA_038218895.1 Burkholderiales bacterium | reverse complement strand
CGCACCTGCGGCCCGGTGCCCGCATCGTGGCCACCGGCCTGCAGTGGGCGCCAGGCTGGGCGCTGCCCGTCAACCTGTTTGTCTGGGGCGCGGCCCGGCGCTCGGTGTCGTCGCTGGCCGGCCTGCACCGCCCGTGGAGCCTGCTGGCCGAACGCTGCGAGGTGGTTGAAGTGCGCAAACTGCTGCTGGGCGCGGTGTTCCAGCTCAGCGCCTTGCGCCGTTGAGCGCGTGGGCTGCGCCCGCAGCGGCGCTGTCGCCAGGCCCGGGCGGGTTGGTGGCTGCACAGCGGCCCCGACCGCTTGACATGGCCGTGCCGCGCCTGCTGGCGTGCGATTGCGTCTCCCGGCCGTGCGGCAGCGGACAGCCCTGCGCCGCCGCAGCGACCAAGCTCGGCACTCGTCGGCGGATGTGCGGCCTGGTTCCACATGGCCGGGTCGGGAAGCCGGCCTGCGCCAGAGGTGTTCATGACCAAACTCAGTTCAGCCCTGTTGCCACCGATCGCGTTGTTGCGGGCAACGGGGCATCGGCCGCTGCAATGCATGGCGTCCTACCACCGCAGCGAGGACCAGGCGCGCAGCGCGTTGGCCCGCTTGCGCGCTGCGCACGGGCTGACGCAGATGCAGACGGGATTGGCGCGCCCAGCCGATGCCGGCTCTCTGAAGCTGCGGTGGCAATCGCGGCGCTGGCTCGGCCAGTGGCCTTTCGATGCCGGCGCCACCGCCCTCACGCTCGGCCTGACAGCCGGCTTCGGCGGTCTGTCCGGTCTCGTCCTGTGGGCGTTCTGGTGGACGCTGGAGCACCTGCTTGCCGAGTCGAGCCTGGGCGCCGGCTCGCTCTGGTGCTGGCTGGCGACCCTGCTCGGTGCCGGGTTCTGTGGTGCGCTGGCAGTGGCCGGCAGTGGCCGGCAGCGGCCGCATGCTGCTGTCGAACCGCTTCGACCGCCACGTGCGCCGACAACTCGCCAGCGGCAACTGGGCCATCGTCGCGCACGGCGTTGCGCTGCACTGCCAGGCGGCTGTGCTGGCGCTGATGCAGCACGGCTGCGCCGACTGGAGCGCCGCCGCACAGGCGGCCCGCCGCCTCTGACCGCACCCGTCGGCGCGACCCGGGCTCTGCAGAGGCGAGGGCGCACGATGGTTGGCGGGGCCGGAGGGCGTCAAGCGGCTGGCCCGTGGGCCTAAAATGCCTTGACCAAGCTTGGTCAAGAGGTCTGCCATGCAAGTCAACATCTACGAAGCCAAGACCCGTTTGTCGGAGCTGGTGGAGCAGGCGCGCCAGGGCGAGACGGTGGTGATCGCCAAGTACGGCACGCCGCTGGCCAAGCTGGTGGCGCTGGATGCGGCGCCGAAGAAGAAGATCATCTTCGGGCTGATGAAGGGTGAATTCGAGGTGCCGGCCGACTTCGACGATCCCTTGCCCGACGACTGGATGGCGCTGTTCGAGAGCCGCAACTCCGCTGAGCCGGCAGCATGAGGTTGCTGCTGGACACCCACATCCTGTTGTGGGTGATGCTCGATGACCGGCAGCTCAGCGCCCGCGCCCGCAGCCTGATTTCGGATGCCGACAGTCTGCATGTCAGCACCGTGTCGCTGTGGGAATTGGCCATCAAGCGCAGCCTGGGCAAGCTCCAACTGGACATGGATGCGCTGGATGCACACCTGTCTGGCAATGCCATCGAGCCCCTGGCCATCAGTTGGGCCCACGCGCACCAGTTGCGCATGCTGCCCGTGCTGCATGGCGACCCCTTTGACCGCATGTTGGTGGCGCAGGCCTTGTCTGAGCCATTGCACCTGCTGACCCACGACGCAGCGCTTGCGCCTTACTCGGACCTGGTGATCCTGCTCTGACCCAGCGCTGCCGGCACCCATCGCATTGCTTCCATGCCCGACCAACTGTCCCTGCTCCCCGAGGCTCCCGAGCCACCCCCACCGCCCGAGAACCCCGACGCCATCACCCTGGCCCACTACGCCCAACGCGCCTACCTGGAATACGCGCTCAGCGTGGTCAAGGGCCGGGCGCTGCCCGATGTGTGCGACGGCGCCAAGCCGGTGCAGCGGCGCATTCTCTACAGCATGCAGCGCATGGGCCTGGGCCACACCGGGCCGGGCGCAGCGGGCATCCCCAGGCCGGTGAAAAGCGCCCGCGTGGTGGGTGACGTGCTGGGCCGCTTCCATCCGCATGGCGACCAGGCGGCGTACGACGCGCTGGTGCGCATGGCACAAGACTTTGCATTGCGCTACCCGCTGATCGACGGCCAGGGCAACTTCGGCAGCCGCGACGGTGACGGTGCGGCGGCAATGCGCTACACCGAGGCGCGGCTGTCGCCGATTGCCCGGTTGCTGATGGACGAGATCGACGAAGGCACGGTCGACTTCGTCCCCAACTACGACGGCAGCACCGAAGAGCCGCGGCAGCTGCCCGCCCGCCTGCCGTTTGCGCTGCTCAACGGCGCCTCGGGCATCGCCGTGGGCCTGGCCACCGAGATCCCCAGCCACAACCTGCGTGAGGTGTCGGCAGCAGCCGTTGCGCTGATCCGCAACGAGCACCTCAGCGACGACGCGCTGTACGCGCTGGTGCCCGGCCCCGACTACCCCGGCGGCGGCCAGATCATCAGCAGCGCCAGCG
>JBBRJU010000526.1:0-2626 GCA_038218895.1 Burkholderiales bacterium | reverse complement strand
CCTAAACTGGTGGCCCACACCACTGCGATCGCCGCTGCATGCCTGAAACCTTCGACGTCGGACTGATCGGACTGGGTGTCATGGGCCAGCGCATGCTGGCACGCCTGGCGACCCACCCGCGCCTGCGCGCCACCAGGGTCTGGGATGCCGACCCCGGCGCACTGGCGCGCACGCTGGCGGCCCATCCGCAGCTGCAGCCGGCCGCCAGTGCCGAGGCGCTGGTGGCCACGCCGGGCCTGCACACGCTGTACATCGCCACACCGCCGGCGCCGCACATGGCGCTGTCGAACCACGCCTTCGACGCCGGGCTGGCGGTGTTCTGCGAAAAACCGCTGACGGTGGACTTTGACGCGGCGCGCCGCACCATTGCCCGCATCAACCGAGAAGACCAGCGCGCGGCGGTGAACTTCTCGCTGGCATCGTCGCCCGGGCTGGCGGCGCTGCAGGCGGCAGTGCAAGCGGCGGCCCGAGACGGCATCGGCCAGCTGCAGGCCGTGGCGATCGAGCTCGCCTTCGCCCGCTGGCCCCGGCCATGGCAGGCGGCCGCCGGCAGCTGGCTGGCCGAGCGGGCCGAGGGTGGCTTCACCCGTGAAGTGCTGTCGCACTTCATCTTCGTGCTGCAGCGCCTGCTGGGGCCGGCGGCAGTGCTGTCGGCCAGCCCCGACTATCCCGCGGACGGCCGCAGCGCCGAGCGCGCGCTGGTGGCCACGCTGCAGGCCGGTGGGGTGCCGGTGGCCGTGCAAGCGGCAGTGGCCGGCACGGTGGACGATTTCAACCGCTTCACGCTGCAGGGCAGCACCGGCGCGCTGGAACTGCGTGACTGGTTCGGCGTGCTGCAGCGCCAGGGCAACGGCCCCTGGCAGAACCAGGGCGACCCGGCCGCGCTGCGCCTGCGTGGCCAGGCCGACCAGCTCGACCAATGGGTGGCGATGATCGAGCACCGTGCGCACGGCCTGCCCGGTTTTGCCGAGGCACTGGCGGTGCAGCAAACCATCGAGGCACTGCTGGCAGGTGGCGCCGCCGCCGTGCGGTAGCGCGCGGCCGCCAGCCCGCCGCTGATCGGCTGATCGACCGATCCGCCGGGGGCCGACGGCCGATGGCTGTGATCGGCTTGGACCGCATGCAGGCAGCCCGTGACTGGATGCGCAAACCGTCGGGCGCGACCAGTTCCAGGCGAAGCCAGCATCGGGTCACGCCACCAGCGAGTGCGCGCCGAGGTGTCCCACCTTCACGTAGATCAACGCGCCTTGCGCGCCGGTGAACGGCGTGTGGCGGCTCCAGCACGGGCTGCGCAGCCAGGTGCCCCGGGGGTAGTCGCCGCCTTCATCACTGAAGACACCGTCGAGCACCAGGATCTCCTCGCCCCCGGGGTGGGCGTGTGTGTTGAAGCGGGTGTTCGGCGCCCAGCGGACCAGCGCAGTGTGGATGCCCTGGTGTGCATGCAATGGCATCACGGCCAGACCGGGCACCAGGCCGGGTTGCCAGGCTGTGGTGCGGGTGGGCCTGCACACGCTCGCCAGGTCGTCCGGCGCAAACTGCCGCAGCTTGACGAACAGCAGGCAGCCCGCGCGGGAAAACGGCGCATGGGCGCTGCCCGGTGGATTGCGCAGGTAGGTGCCTGCAGGGTGGTCGCCGCTCTCGTCCGAGAACACGCCATCGAGCACCAAAATTTCTTCGCCCGCGCCGTGCGCATGCCGGTCGAAATGCGATCCGGGCGCGTAGCGCACGATGCTGGTGGCGCGTGCCGGCTCGTTGCCCACCCGGTCCAGCATGCGCCGGTCGACACCAGGCAGCGGCGACGGCGACCAGCTTGCGCTGGCCGCATGGTCAACGATGCGCACGGTGAAGTCGTCATTGAGGTTCATGATCGGGTCGGGTCGTTGCCGTGTCGGGCTGTGTGCATGCGTGCAACTGTACGCAATCGAACAGACAGGTGGGTTCAGCCCGCAGACATTGCCAACGATGGGCCGCAGGGTCGGTCCTTGTTTTCACCTGGGACTCAAACGATGGCACGGCGACTGGTGGTCATTGGCGGCGACGCCGCAGGCATGTCTGCGGCGTCGCAGGTGCGGCGCATGAAGACCGTTGATGAGCTCGACATCATCGTCTTCGAGCGCGGTGCCAGAACATCCTATGCTGCCTGCGGCCTGCCCTATCTGGTCGGCGGGCTCGTGGCGTCGGCCGACAGCCTGATCGCCCGCTCGCCGGCGCAGCACCGCGCCAAGGGCATCGACGTGTGCACCCACCACGAGGTCACCGCCATTGATGCCGCAGCATGCACCGTGACCGTGCACGACCTCGCCACAGATCGGGTGTTTGCCATGCACTACGACGAACTGCTGATCGCCACAGGCGCATCAGGCGTGTCGCCGCGATGGCCGGGCATCGACGCCCAGGGCGTGCTGCAGTTGCGCACGCTCGACGATGCGGCCGAGGTCGAGCGGCTGCTTGTCGCAGGTGCACGGCGCGCGGTGGTGGTCGGTGCGGGCTACATCGGACTGGAGGTCGCCGAAGGCTTGCTGCGACGCGGCCTGCAGGTGACGGTGGTGGAGCGGCTCGATGCACCCATGGGCGCCGTGCTGGACGCCGACATGGCCAGCGATGTCGCTGCGGCGATGCGGGCCGG
>JBBRJU010000525.1:0-2634 GCA_038218895.1 Burkholderiales bacterium | reverse complement strand
CCTGGGCTCGGGCACCGATGTCTGGCGGCTCAGCGAAGAAGTGCGCGCCGGCACGCTCAAGATCCAAGACTTCTTCGAGGCCGAGAGCTGCATGCACCGCAGCCACGGCCACTGCATGACCATGGGCACGGCCAGCACCATGGCCAGCATGGTCGAAGCATTGGGCATCGGCCTGCCCGGCAACGCCGCCTGGCCGGCGGTGGACGGCCGGCGCAATGTGCTGGCGCGCAACGCCGGCCGCCGCATCGTCGAGATGGTGCACACCGACCAGACCATCGGCCAGGTGCTCACCCGTGAGGCGTTCGAGAACGCCATCAAGACCCTGGCGGCCATCGGCGGCAGCACCAACGCGGTGATCCACTTGATTGCCATCGCGGGGCGGCTGGGCGTGCCGCTGTGCATCGACGATTTCGACCGCCTTGCCAGCACACTGCCATGCCTGCTGAACCTGCAGCCCAGCGGCCAGCACCTGATGGAAGACTTCTGCTACGCCGGCGGCCTGCCGGTGGTGATGCAGGAAATCGCCCAGCACCTGCACCTGGACATCGTCACCGCCAACGGGCTGACGGTGCGCGAGAACATCGCCGACGCCGAAAACTTCAACCCCGAGGTGATCAAGACCCTGGCCGCGCCCTTCAAGGCCAATGCCGGCATCGCCGTGCTGCGTGGCAACCTGGCGCCGCGTGGCGCGGTGATCAAGCCCAGCGCCGCGACGCCGGCGCTGATGCAGCACACCGGCCGCGCGGTGGTGTTCCAGGACAGCAATGATTTCCACGCCCGCATCGACGACGAGGCGCTCGACATCGACGAGACCTGCATCATGGTGCTGCAAAACTGCGGCCCCAAGGGCTACCCCGGCATGGCCGAGGTGGGCAACATGCCGTTGCCGCCCAAGGTGCTGAGGAAGGGCATCACCGACATGGTCCGCATCAGCGACGCCCGCATGAGCGGCACCGCCTACGGCACCGTGGTGCTGCACACCGCGCCCGAAGCTGCGGCCGGCGGCCCGCTGGCGGTGGTGCAGGACGGCGACCTGATCACGCTGGACGTGGCCGCCCGCAGCCTGCACCTGCATGTGGATGACGCCGAAATGGCACGCCGCCTGGCCGCCTGGCAGGCGCCCGCGCCGGCGATGGCCAGCGGCTACTGGAAGCTGTATGTCGACCATGTGCTGCAGGCCGACCAGGGCGCCGACCTCGATTTCCTCGTCGGCCAGCGTGGTGCGGTCGTGCCCAAGGACAACCACTGAACGACCGTCCCAGTCCGCATCGCACCCGTCGCAGCTGCGGCGCTGCCACTGAAGCGGGCGCCGCCAGCGGCCCGGCCAAGCCGGTTCTGCGGCGGCCACGGGGTTTCAGGCCACCATGCCGAATGCTGCGCTGATTGCGGTTGATTGGGGCACCAGCGCGCTGCGCGGTGCGCTGCTGGCGGCCGATGGCACGGTGCTGGCCCAGCATGCCGCGCCGCGTGGCCTGCTGAGCGTGCCGCCGGGGGGCTGGCAGGCGGCGTTTGATGCCGAGTTCGGCGCCTGGTGCGCCGCCCACCCCGGCCTGCCGTGCCTGCTGGCAGGCATGGTGGGCAGCCGCCAGGGCTGGGCTGAAGCCGCCTATGCCGCCTGCCCGGCCGGGCTCGACGACATCGCCCGGCAGCTGCATTGGCTGCAGCGGGGCCGCCTGGCCATCGTGCCGGGCCTGCACACCGAAGCCGGCGGTGTGCCCGACGTGATGCGCGGCGAAGAGACGCAGGTGTTCGGCGCGCTGCAGGCAGCACAGGCAGTACAGGTAGTACAAGCGGGACAAGCGGGACCGGCGCGACAGCTGCCGCAGGCGCCGCAAGCAGCGCAGGCACTGCAGGCCCAGCTTGATGCCGCTGGCCGCCACACCCTGGTGCTGCCCGGCACCCACAGCAAGTGGGTGCAGGTGCAGGCCGGTCGCATCCTGGGCTTTTGCACCCACATGACCGGCGAGTGTTATGCGCTGCTGCGCCAGCAGTCGATCCTGGCGCGCATGCTGCCGGCCGACGACGCCGAGTTTCACCCCGCAGCCTTCGACGCCGGCGTGGCCCAGGCGCTGCAGCCCGGCGGCCTGCTGCACCACCTGTTTTCGGTGCGCACCCTGGCGCTGTTCGACCGTGCCAGCGGCCCGGCGCTGGCCAGCCGCCTGTCGGGCCTGCTGGTCGGCGAAGAACTGCGCGCCCAGGCGCTGCCCGCCGGGGCGCCGGTCACCGTGTTGGCCAGCCCGGCGCTGGCGCTGCGCTACCAGCGGGCGCTGGCGGCGGGCGGCCACCCGGTGCAGCTGGCGCCGGCCGATGCCACCTGGCGTGGCCTGCTGGCGGTGGCGCAGGCGGCCGGGCTCTTGCCGCCAGGGGCGACAAGCAATCCGACATCCAGCGCAACGTCCGGCGCGACGGGCGACGCGACACCTGGCCCGACATCCAGCCCGGTACCCCGTCCAACCCCTGGCCCGACCCCTGGCCCGACCCCCGGCCGGACCGCCCGTTGACCAGCAGGCACACTGGCGGCATGACTTCCGAGACCCCCATGCCGTCCCCGGCCGACCGCCGCGCCAAGGCGCTGGCCGACCATCTGCTGCGCCAGGCGGCGGGCGGCCAGCCGCTGCAGGCCGCCCGCCGCCT
>JBBRJU010000524.1:0-2634 GCA_038218895.1 Burkholderiales bacterium | reverse complement strand
GATGACGCTGATCGGCCGGCCCACGCTGCCCGCCACCAACTATGCGGAACTGCTGAAGTGGCTCGAGGCCAACAAGGGCAAGATCAACCTGGCCAACGCAGGGCTGGGAGCGGCGTCGCACCTGTGCGGGTTGCTGTTCCAGCAGGCGGTGAAGGTCGACATGACCACGGTGCCGTACAAGGGAACCGCCCCGGCCATGACCGACCTGCTCGGCGGCCAGGTCGACCTGATGTGTGACCAGACCACCAACACCACGCCACAGATCGAGGCCGGCAAGGTCAAGGCCTATGCGGTCAGCACGGCCAAGCGCCTGGCATCGCCGGCACTGGCCAAGTTGCCCACGCTGGACGAGAGCGGCCTGAAGGGCTTCAATGTGTCGATCTGGCACGGCATGTACGCGCCCAAGGGCACGCCCAAGGCGGTGGTCGACAAGCTCAACACCGCCCTGCGCGCAGCGCTGAAGGACCCGGAGCTGATCAAGCGCCAGGAAGCACTGGGCGCCGTGGTGGTGACCGACGCCCGCCTGGCCGGCACAGAACACAAGAAGTTCGTCGAATCCGAGATCGCCAAGTGGGGCCCCGCCATCAAGGCAGCTGGCCAGTACGCGGATTGATCCACCTGCCGCCCATGCGGCTGCAGCGCTGTTGCACACCGGGTCCGCCGCTCTTGCGAGGCAGGCCGTTCTTGCGAGGCAGGCCGTTCTTGCGATTGATGGCGATCTTGCGATTCAGGCCGTTCTGGCCAGGCAGGTCAGGCAGGCCCTTCAGGCCCTTCAGCCCCTGTAGTGCTGTGCTTGCACAGGCCCGAACGGCACGCGGTTTGGGTCTGGCCTCAGCCGCGTCGAGAGGGTGACCGCTGCGGCGCGCCAACAATTGGCCTACGCTGCCCACTTGATCCGCAGCGGCCCACATGGGCAGCTTGTCTTTCAGGTGATGTGCAGCGGGATGGTCACCGGGCCGTCGTTGACCAAGGCCACCTGCATGTCGGCACCGAAGACGCCGGCCTGCACCAACGGGTGGCGCGCGCACGCCAGGCGCAACAGCGCGTCATACAGCGCGCGGCCTTGTTCGGGCCCGGCGGCGCCGGTGAAGCTGGGGCGGTTGCCACCACCCACATCTGCCGCCAGGGTGAACTGGCTCACCACCAGCAGGCCACCTTGCACATCGACCAGGCTGCGGTTCATCTTGCCGGCGGCATCACTGAAGATGCGCAGCTTCAACAGTTTGTCGACCAGCCTGGCTGCCTGCACCTCGGTGTCGGCAGGCTCGGCGCACACCAGCAGCAGCAGGCCGCAGCCGATGGCGCCGACCTCGGCACCGCCAACCGTCACGCGCGCCTCGCGCACGCGCTGCACCAGGCCGATCACAACGGGTCCCGCTGGTCGTCGAAGTGCACCTCCACATCCATCGGCAGCAGCTGGATCGTCGCGCGCAGGCCGGGCACGGCGGCCATCAGCGCCTGTTCGACGCTGGCGCGCACCGCCGCAGCGCGGCCCAGGGTCCAGGCTGCGGGCATGTGCATGTGCAAATCGACAAACCGGCGGGCACCGGCACGGCGCGTCACCAGGTGGTCGAAGCGGATGGTGTGCACCGCGAATTCGGCCAGCGCCTGGTCGATTTGCGCGCGCACGTCGGGTTCCAGCGCCTGGTCCATCAGGCCGTCGGCCGAGCGCCAGACCAGCAGCACACCTTCCCGGGCGATGTTGGCTGCCAACGCGATCGCGATCACCGGGTCGAGCCACAACCAGCCAGTGGCTTGCACCGCCAGCAGGCCCAGCACCACGCCCGCCGTCGTCCACACATCGGTGATCAGGTGGCGGGCATCGCCTTCCAGCGCCATCGAGCGGTGCTCACGCGCCTTGCGCAGCATGGCCACCGCCAGCGTGCCGTTCAGCACTGAACTGGCCACCGACAGCGCGATGCCCAGACCCAGACGTTCCAGCGGCTGCGGGTTGAAGAACCGGTGCACGGCCGCCGCCATGATGGCCAATGCCGCCACCAGGATCAGCACGCCTTCAAAGCCGCTGGAAAAGTACTCGGCCTTGTGGTGGCCGTATGGGTGGTCTTCATCGGGCGGCTGCGCTGCCCAGGTCACCATCATCAGCGCGAAGATGGCACCGGCCAGGTTGACCAGCGATTCCAGGGCATCAGACAGCAGGCCCACCGAGTCGGTCAACCACCAGGCGCCGGTCTTCAGCGCGATGGTGGCCAGCGCCACCGCGATCGACAGCTTCAGGTAGGCGCTGACCTGCATCAAGCCGACAGCGTGATCCGCGCGAACTTGCGCTTGCCCACCTGCACCACCACTGTGCCGGCCTGCAGCTTCAAGCCCTTGTCACTGACCACTGCACCATCGACCCGCACACCACCTTGCGCGATCAGGCGCAACGCCTCGCTGGTGGACGGCACCAGCGCTGCCTGCCTGAGCACGGCGCCGATGCCCAGTGGCGCACCAGTCAGTGCCACATCCGGAATGTCGTCGGGAATGCCGCCCTTGGCGCGGTTGTGGAAGTCGGCTTCGGCGGCATCAGCAGCGGCCGCGCTGTGAAAGCGGGTCACGATCTCGCGCGCCAGCAGCACCTTGGCATCTTTTGGGTTGCGGCCGGCAGCCACCTCGGCCTTGAGCCGGGCCACC
>JBBRJU010000523.1:0-2638 GCA_038218895.1 Burkholderiales bacterium | reverse complement strand
CCAAGGGCGAGGTGGTGCCGGTGCCCATCCTGTGCACCGTGACCTTCGGTGCGCCCATCACATTGGCGCCGGGTGACGACAAGCGTGACTTCCTGGTGCGCGCGCGCGCCGCAGTGGTGGCCTTGCAGCCGCTGGAATCCCAGCTGCAGGCCAGCACCGGATGAATGCGCTGCGCGGATGGAGCGCCGACCAGCAGGTGGCGCTGCTGTTCGTGGTGCTGTTCGGCCTGCTGCTGCTGGCCAGCGCGGCGGTGGCACTGGCGACGCTGCGTGAACGTTCTGCACTGCAGGAAGATCGCCTCGAGCACCTGCGCCGTGAACTGGCGGCGGTGTGGGTGGGCGCGGTGGTGTTCTGGGCCGCCTGGGTGTCGGGCCCGGCCGGCGCCACGGTGTTGTTCGGCGTGGTCTCGTTTCTGGCCCTGCGTGAATACGTCACCCTGGTCAAGACCCGCCGCGGCGACCACCGCAGCCTGCTGTTGGCGTTTTTCGGCGTGCTGCCGCTGCAATACGTGCTGGTGGCCAATCGCAACTTCGATCTGTTCTCGGTGTTCATCCCGGTCTATGTGTTCCTGGCCATCCCGGTGGTCAGTGCGCTGGCCGGCGACCCGCAGCGCTTCCTGGAGCGCAATGCCAAGATCCAGTGGGGCATCATGGTCTGCATTTACGGCCTGAGCCATGCGCCCGCCCTGGTGCTGCTGGATTTTCCTGGCCACCGCGGGCGCGGCGCCTTCCTGCTGTTCTTCCTGGTGGTGGCGGTGGTGGGGGCGCAACTGGCGCAGGCGGCTGCCAGCCAGCGCCTGCGCCGCCGGCCGCTGGCGCGCCACATCGACCGCAACTTCTCGCTGCGCGCCTGGGGGCTGGGCATCGCTGCGGGCGCGGCCCTGGGCACGGCACTGTTCTGGATCACGCCCTTCAAAGCCGGCCAGGCACTGGCCATGGCCGCCATCGCCGCGGCCGCCGGCACGCTGGGCGCGCTGGTGATGAGCGCCCTGAAGCGCGACGCCGGCGTGCGCTACTGGGGCAACACCAGCTCGGTGACCGGGGCGGTGGGCTTGCTCGACCGTGTGGCGCCGCTGTGTTTTGCCGCACCGGTGTTCTTCCACTCGGTGCGCTGGTACTTCCAGCTGCGGCCCTGAGCAGCCGGGGCGCAGGCCAGGCAGCACGCCGCGCTGCACCGCCGTTGCACAGGCCCTGTGCACCAGGCTGGCGGTGGTGGCCGTGCCGATCCCGATGCCGGGCATGGGCGCCAGAATGGCCCTTACCATCGTTGCATGAACCTGCATCCACCATGCGCATCCTCGGCATAGACCCCGGCCTGCAACGCACTGGTTTCGGCGTGGTCGACATCGACGGCGCGCGGCTCAGCTACGTGGCGAGCGGCACCATCAGCACGCTGGAGGTGGCGCGCGGCAACCTGCCGGCGCGGCTGAAGGTCATCTTCGAGGGTGTGGCCGAGGTCAAGCAGCGCTACGCGCCGCAGGCGGCGTCGGTGGAGATCGTGTTCGTCAACGTCAACCCGCAGAGCACGCTGCTGCTGGGCCAGGCCCGCGGCGCGGCACTGGCCGCGCTGGTCAGCGACGACCTGCCGGTGGCCGAGTACACCGCGCTGCAGATGAAGAAGGCCATCGTCGGCCATGGCCTGGCCACCAAGCCGCAAGTGCAGGAGATGGTGATGCGCCTGCTGCAGTTGCCTGGCCTGCCCGGCAAGGACGCCGCCGACGCCCTGGGCCTGGCCATCATCCACGCCCACGCGGCCCGGCATTTCGAGGCCCTGGGCGGCGCCAACCAGCGCCGCAGCCACGCCCAGTTCAAGGCCGGCAGAACCTATTGATGCGCCGGTATCCCGCTTGCATCCTGCAGCACAGGCGTCCCGCCTGGGCACACCGTGCAGCCGCTACCAGAACAGCATGATCCCCTGGATCACCTTGGTGAAGATCGCGATGTCGAAGGTGCCCAGGAACACCACCACCGCCCAGTGGTAGAAGACCTTGGCCCGGGCCAGCGGCACCGGCTCGCCAGTGCTCAGGTGCAGCACGAAGAAGACGGCAGCAGGCAGTGCCGTCAACACCAGCAGCACCCCGCCCACCCAGAACAGCCATGTCATCGTGGCGCGGCTACAGCAACAGTGCAAGCCGCTCGAGGATCAGCACCCCGAAAAAGCCCAGCGCCGCCAGCAGTACCCACTTCAACAGCAGGACGCCGCGCCGCCGCCACACCACCTGGCCGGTGCCGATGAACATGGCAAAGCACAACACACTGGCCAGGAACAGCAGGCCGAAAACGAGACGAGCAATCAACATAGGCCTGATTGTGCGGCGCCGGGCCTTTGCCCGGCGCCGGCACCCCTTTTTGGACCCAGGGCCGCAGGGCCGCAGGCAAGGCGGGCGGACTCACCAGGCCGGCGCCAGCGCGGCAAAACCCGCTGGCGCCTGGTCGGCGTTGTCGAAGCTGACCAACTCCCACGCCGCAGGGCGCGCCATCAGCGCACGCAACAGCAGGTTGTTCAGCGCGTGCCCGCTCTTGTGGCCGGTGTAATGCGCCAGCATCGGGTGGCCGGCGTTGTACAGATCGCCGATGGCATCCAGGATCTTGTGCTTGGCGAATTCATCGTCGTAGCGCAGGCCGTCGGCATTGAGCAC
>JBBRJU010000522.1:0-2642 GCA_038218895.1 Burkholderiales bacterium | reverse complement strand
CTCAGCGCAGCGGCGGCGCCAGGTCGTGTTCGCGCAGCATCACAGGCTCGATCGATCCGCCAGCCACCCGGCGGCGCACGGCATCATGCAACAGGTTGGCATTGGTCTGGTAGGTCGCCAAGGGCTGATCGTCTGTACGGTTGGCTGCAAAATGGTGGTGCAGGGTCCGCCTGCTGATGGTGGCGCCGACTGACTGATCGCCAATCATCACCCAGAACCGCACAGCCTCGGTTCCTTCATGCCAGTACGGATCGGGAGTCATGGTTGCCTGACGAGTGAAGTAACCCTTGACCATACCCCGACCTCGGCGGCTTGTCTGTCGAATGCATGCCGGATGTCTGTCGGATGTCTTTCGGACATGTCTCAGACACGGGTTGCAGGTGTGTTGCCGCCATCTGGCTTCAAGTGCCCCGGACCGACGCCGCGACACATCGCTGGATGCCGACGATGTCATGGCCGACACACGACGATGCCGAAGCGCGGGCCGAGGCGATGCCCGAGGACCGTGCCTGCCGACTGCACCACACGTGCCGTACACGCCGTGCCGAGAAATTCGACGCTGCGTTCTGACCGCAGAGGCCGGTACCCACTGGCGGGGCTGCGGCCTATCATCGCTGCACTGCCGACCCGGAGCCCGAGACCATGCAAGTGATGCTGACCTGTGACCTTTGTGATCTGCACAAGCACGACACCAGCGGCGCCTTCCGGGTGCTGCCACCGGTATTTCAGGACTATGGCGGGCGCGCTGCATTTGCCGGCCCTGTGGCCACGGTCAAGTGCCATGAGGACAACACATCGGTGAAGGCTTTGGTCGAGTCGCCTGGCCGCGGCCGGGTGCTGGTGGTGGATGGCGGCGGCTCGTTGCACCACGCGCTGGTAGGCGGCAACCTGGCCGCCGCTGCGGCCCGCAACGGCTGGGTGGGCGTGGTGGTCGACGGCTGTGTGCGTGACATGGCCGAGCTTGCCGCCACCGACCTGGGCGTGCGCGCACTGGCGCTGATGCCCTTGCCCTCGGTGCGGCGCCATGCCGGCCTGGTGGAAGTGCCGGTGCGCCTGCAGGGCGTGGTGGTGCGCCCCGGCGACTGGCTGGTGGCCGATGCCGACGGCATGGTGGTGCTGGCCGAGCTTCCCGCTGCATGAGCGACCTGCCCAGCTCGGACGACGCGGTGGCCGCCATCGCCCGGCGCTGTCGCCAGCGGGTGCGCCAGCGGGCCTTGTTGGCGGCCGGCGTTGCCATGGTGCCGGTGCCTGGCATCGACTGGGTGACCGATGTCGGTGTGCTGGTCACGTTGCTGCCCGAGATCAGCGTTGCCTTTGGCCTGAGCGCGCAGCAGGTAGAGCGTCTGGCCCCTGACCGGCGGGTGGTGGTCTACAAGGCCATCTCGGCTGGCGGCGGCATGGTGCTGGGCCGGCTGGTCACGCGTGAACTGGTGCTGGTGCTGCTGAAGACGGTGGGCGTGCGCCTCAGTGCCCAGCAGGCAGCCAAGTACCTGCCGATTGCAGGGCAGGTGGCCTCGGCAGCGCTCACCTACTCTGCCCTGCGCTATGTGTGCGAACAGCACATCAAGCAGTGCGAGGCCGTGGCACGGCAGCTGCTGCTGCCGGCACCAGCGCCTGCTGCGGGCTAGAATCAGGTCTTTCGGGGTGTAGCGCAGCTTGGTAGCGCATCTGCTTTGGGAGCAGAGGGTCGCACGTTCGAATCGTGTCACCCCGACCAGAATTCCAGGTTTGACCAATACAAAGGGCCGTGCGCAGTGCACGGCCCTTTTGCGTTGGTTGGCCGGTGTTCAGCCGCGCCGGCGGCTCAGGTACAGCAGGCCCAGGGCCAGCGCCACGAGGCCGTAGCCGGCGGGCTCGGGCACCCTCGACAGGGTCAGCCGGGGCGGTGGCAACGGGGTGAACACCACGAAATCTTGCGCCACGCTGCTGAACAGCCGCTGCGCGTTGAATGAGCTGGTGGTCGATGGGTCGAGCACCGTGGCCAGCCAGCCGTCGGCACGGCTGCGCTGTGCGGCGGTGCCGCCGCTGAGCAGATGGAAGTCGCCTGATGCAACGCTGCCTGGGGTGCTGTCGTACAGGATCTCCCAGACTGCCAGCTGGAACGCCACACTCTCGGTGGTGTTGCTGGCATCACCGCCAGCTGCCGTGTAGAGCTTGCCCAGGCGGTTGGCCTGGCCAGTGGTGAAGCCTAGTGCCGAGCCGTCGTCCACCAGTGTGTAGGTGTAGGCCTGCCCCCAGCCGAATGTCTGGTACAGGTCGGTGCAGTAGGTGAGGAACGAGCTGCCGTTGAGCGTGCCCTGGAATTGCCCGGCACCAACCATGCCGAAGCGGTCGAGGGTGACGTCGACATTGGCGTAGCCATTGGAGAAGCCGTTGATGCGCACCGTGGCGTCGGTGCCTGACACCAGCGCGGCAGATGCCTGGAAGCAGACAGCGGCAATCGCTGCAGCGAAGAGAGTGCGGAGCATGGGTATGGGCCCTCAGGCAAGCATGGCTGCAGGCGCTGGGGCCCGCAATACCGACACCTTAGCCAAGCCCGGGTCTGCGCGGGGGGGCCATGCGGCCCGCCAGGCCCACGCATCGGCGGCCAGCGTGAAGTGCTGCCGTTGGCTGTGGCAGTGGCGCGCCAGCTGGCCTGCCCG
>JBBRJU010000521.1:0-2652 GCA_038218895.1 Burkholderiales bacterium | reverse complement strand
GCCTGCATCTGATCGCGGCTGAGATGCCGGCCGTGCTTCTTCTCGATCGCGTTCTCGATCGGCAGGCCATGGCAATCCCAGCCGGGCACGTACTGGGCGTCAAAGCCGGCCAGCTGGCGCGCCTTGACGATCATGTCCTTGAGCACCTTGTTGACGGCATGGCCCATGTGGATCTGGCCATTTGCATACGGCGGGCCGTCGTGCAGGATGAACAGCGGCGCCCCGGCGCGTGCCTCGCGCAACTGGCGGTACAGGCCTTCGTCTTCCCACTGCTTGACCCAGCCGGGTTCACGCTTGGGCAGATCGCCACGCATCGGGAACGGCGTGTCTGGCAAATTCAGCGTGGCGCGGTAATCCACGGCGGTGGAGGCGGACTGGGGATCGGTCATGGCGGTTGTGCGCCCGGTGATGGTGCGCTCGTCGGGGCTGGTGCCTGGTTGCAGGCGATGGGGCTGGGTCGGCTGGGTCAGCCGGCGCGGGCAGCGGCGTCAGGTGGGCGAGCGCTGAATTCGGTCGCGTGTGGTTTGGCGCCGGGTGGTGGCATGCACAGAGACCCAGCTGAAAAAAGATGCACCCATTGGCTAATTGTAGGCGCGGGCAGCGCGTGCCCGGGCCCCGCCACAACGCACACAGGCTGCCAGGGACGCGGTCTGCGCTGCGCACAATCGCGGCATGCCGCCAGCCGATCTCCAACACGCCGAGGCTTGGTTTGCCCGCCTCGGCTGGCAGCCCTTCGAATTTCAGCGCAGGGTCTGGGCCGCGATGGCAGCGGGCAGCGGCGGCCTGCTGCATGCCACCACTGGCGCCGGCAAGACGTATGCGGTGGCGCTGGGCGCGCTGGCGCGGGCAGCGGCGCTGGGCGTGCCGGCCACCGGCAAGGCGGCGCCGCCGGTGGGCGTGCTGTGGATCACGCCGATGCGTGCACTGGCCGCCGACAGCCACCGTGCCCTGGCTGCGCCGCTGGCTGACCTGGCGCCGGCCTGGACCCTGGGCCTGCGCAGCGGCGACACGCCCGGTGCCGAGCGTGCGCGGCAAGACCGGCGTCTGCCCACGGTGCTGGTCAGCACGCCCGAATCACTGACCCTGCTGCTGACCAAGGCCGATGCCGCCGACCGCCTGGCGGGCGTGCACACCGTGGTGGTCGATGAGTGGCATGAGCTGGTGGGCAACAAGCGCGGTGTGCAGGTGCAGCTGCTGCTGGCCCGGCTGGCGGTGTGGAACCCACGCCTGCTGGTCTGGGGCCTGTCGGCCACGCTGGGCAACCTGGCCGATGCGATGGCCATGCTGCAGGGCCCGCAGCCGCCGGGCGACGCGCCGCCGGTGCTGGTGCAGGGCCGCATCGACAAGACCCTGGTGATCGACACCCTGCTGCCGCCCAACCCGGGCCGTTTCAGCTGGGGCGGGCACCTGGGGGCGCAGATGCAGCAGCCGGTGGCCGACGAGATCGCCCGCACGGTGGCGTCTGCCGACGGGGAAGGTGGTGGCACCACGCTGGTCTTTACCAATGTGCGCAGCCAGGCCGAGGTCTGGTACCAGCTGCTGCTGGCCGCCCGGCCGGAGTGGGCCGGTGAGATCGCGCTGCACCACGGCTCGCTCGACAAGGCGACGCGCACATGGGTCGAGGCGGGGCTGAAAGCGGGCACGCTGAAAGCCGTGGTGGCCACCTCGTCGCTCGACCTGGGTGTGGACTTTTTGCCGGTCTCGCGCGTGCTGCAGATCGGCTCGGCCAAGGGTGTGGCGCGGCTGCTGCAGCGCGCCGGCCGTTCGGGCCACCAGCCCGGCCGGCCCAGCCGCATCACCCTGGTGCCCACCAACACACTGGAATTGATCGAGGCTGTGGCCGCACGGCGCGCGGTGGCGGCCGGCCAGGTGGAGCCGCGCCTGGCGCCCGAGGCGCCGCTGGACGTGCTGGTGCAGCACCTGGTCAGCATCGCGCTGGGCGGCGGCTTCCGCGCCGACGCCCTGTTCGACGAAGTGCGCAGCTGCTGGGCCTATCGCGACCTCATGCGGCCGGAGTTCGACTGGGCTGTTGTGTTCTGCGAGCGCGGCGGCGAAAGCCTCACCGCCTACCCGGACTACCACCGCATCCGGCTGGGCGAGGACGGCGTGTACCGCGTCAGCGATGCGGCGATCGGCCGCCGCCACAAGCTGGGCATCGGCACCATCGTCAGCGACGCGGCCATGCATGTGAAGTACATGAGCGGGGCCAGCCTGGGCACGATCGAGGAAGGCTTCATCGCGCGGCTGCGCAAGGGCGACTGTTTCTTTTTCGCCGGCCGGCTGCTGGAATTCAACCGGGTGCAGGACATGGCGGCATATGTCAAGAAGGCGACCCGCAACAAAGGCACGGTGCCGAGCTGGCAGGGCAGCAAGATGGCGCTCTCGACCGAGATGGGAGACGCTGTGCTCGAAATGATGCAGGACGCCGCCGAAGGGCGTTTCGTCGGCCCCGAGCTGGAGGCCGCGCGGCCCATGCTGCAGACCCAGGCCCGGCTGTCGCGGATCCCTACGCCCGAAGCGTTGCTGGTCGAAATCTTTCGGTCGAAGGAAGGCTTTCACATCTACGTCTACCCGTTCGCCGGGCGCCACGTGCATCTTGGGCTGGCCAGCCTGCTGGCCTGGCGGCTGGCGCGCGAGCGGCCCAACACGTTC
>JBBRJU010000520.1:0-2676 GCA_038218895.1 Burkholderiales bacterium | reverse complement strand
CCTTGTCTTCGTAGGCCACGTAGGCCTTCTCGAAGTCGGCGCCAAACTTGTCGTGCAGGTCGGGGCAGTTGCTGGGCGAAAACAGCGTCCACTGGCCACCTTCGAGCACCCGGCGCATGAACAGGTCGGGAATCCAGTTGGCGGTGTTCATGTCATGGGTGCGCCGGCGGTCGTCACCGGTGTTCTTGCGCAGTTCCAGAAACTCCTCGATGTCCAGGTGCCAGGTTTCCAGGTAGGCACACACCGCGCCCTTGCGCTTGCCGCCCTGGTTGACCGCCACTGCGGTGTCGTTGACCACCTTCAGGAAGGGCACCACGCCCTGGCTCTTGCCGTTGGTGCCCTTGATGTAGCTGCCCAGCGCGCGCACGCGGGTCCAGTCATTGCCCAGACCGCCGGCAAACTTGCTGAGCAGCGCGTTCTCCTTCAGCGCCTCGTAGATGCCGTCCAGGTCGTCGGCCACCGTGGTCAGGTAGCAGCTGGAGAGCTGGCTGCGCAGCGAGCCGGCATTGAACAGCGTGGGCGTGCTGCTCATGAAGTCGAACGTGGACATCACGTTGTAGAACTCGATGGCGCGCGCCTCGCGGTCGATCTCATTGAGCGACAGGCCCATGGCCACCCGCATGAAAAACGCCTGCGGCAGCTCGATGCGCTGCTCGTCGATGTGCAGGAAGTAGCGGTCGAACAGGGTCTGCAGGCCCAGGTAGTCGAACTGGAAGTCACGCTCGGCATGCAGTGCCGCGCCCAGCCGGACCAGGTCGAACTGCTGCAGCCTCGGGTCGAGCAGTTCGGCCTGCACACCCTTCTGGATGAACTGTGGAAAGTATTCGGCATAGCGCTCGGCCATCTGCGCCTGGGTGACCTCTTCACCCAGCACTTCCTTGCGGATGGTGTGCAGCAGCAGGCGGGCGGTGGCGTGGGTGTAGGCCGGATCCTTCTCGATCAGGGTGCGGGCCGCCAGGATGCTGGCCTTGTGCACTTCGTCGATGGGCACGCCGTCATACAGGTTGCGGCGGGTTTCACGGAGGATGGGCTCGGGCCGCACATCGGCGCCCAGGCCTTCGCAGGCCGATTCGATCAGCGCGGCCAGGGCGGCCAGGTCCAGCGGCACACGCTGGCCGCAGGCCAGCACATGCAACACCGGCTCTTGCGGTGCGGCTGCCTGGCCCTGGCGGGCCCGTTCCTGCGTGCGGCGCTCGCGGTACAGCACATAGGCACGCGCCACTTCATGGTGGCTGCCACGCATCAGGCCCAGTTCCACCTGGTCCTGCACGTCCTCGATGTGGAAGGTGCCACCGCCCGGGCGGCTGCGCAGCAGCGCGCGCACCACGCTTTCAGTCAGCGCATCCACCGTCTCGCGCACGCTGGCCGATGCCGCGCCCTGGGTGCCGTGCACCGCCAGGAAGGCCTTCATCAGCGCCACCGCGATCTTGTTCGGCTCGAACGACACCACCGAGCCATTGCGCCGAATGATCTGGTAGCCGGCATAAGCCGAACTGCCAGCGCTGGCCTGCTGCGGCAGGCGGGGCGCAACCATGGCGGTGGCTTGGGTGGTGACGGTGGTCTGCATGGGGTTCCTTTGTGTGGCTGGCGGCCGTGCGGCCGCCTGGTGATCGGTTCAAGAAGCGTCGCGCCCTGGGGCAACAGCCCCCGGCAACCATGCTGGGAGCCGGGGTGACAGCGACAGGGTCGCGCGACATCGGGAGGTGTTGGGGCCGGGGAGCTGCACAGCCTGCACAGCATGGCAAGGTGTCAGGTCAGGGCTTGAAGAATAGCACGATGAGCCACTATATCTAGCGCTTCAGCCGCCTTCCACCACTACCGGTAGCGTGCCCGCCCGCAAACCTGTGGACCGGCTGTGGACAGGCTGTGCACGCGTGCGGGCGCGGCTCAGTGCCCCTGCACCAGCCCTGCCGGGTAGCCGGGCAGGGCCAGCAGGGCCGCCCAGTCGAAGCCTGGCCCGGGGTCATGCTTGCGGCCTGGCGCCACATGTTGGTGCCCGGTGATGGCCTGCAGCGGGTAGCGCCGCGCCAGGGCCCGCAGCAGCGGGACCATGGCGCCGTATTGCGCGGCCTCGAAGTGGCCGCCCTCCAGGCCCTCGAGCTCGATGCCGATGCTGTAGTCGTTGCAGTTCGGCCGGCCCTGCCAGGCAGAGGCGCCGGCATGCCAGGCGCGCCGGTCGGCCGACACGAACTGCAACGTGCGCCCGTCACGCCGCACCAGAAAGTGGGCCGACACCTGCAGGCCGCGGAGGGTCTCGAAGTACGGGTGGGCCGACCAGTCGAGCCGGTTGGTGAACAGCCGGGCGATCTGGTCGCCGCCGAACGCGCCCGGCGGCAGGCTGATCGAATGCAGCAGCACCAGGTTGACTGCCGTACCCGGCGGGCGCGGACCCTGGTTGGGTGCGCGCAGGGCCTGCGCGCCGGTCCACCAGCCCCGCTGCCACCGTGTCATGTCCAGCCCCTGCTCGAAGCGCATGTCGGGCAATCCACCGCAGGGATGGGGGCCGGGTTGAGAGCGGCCTCCAGCACGGTGATCGGCGCGGCGGGGCGCGCCGCGCGCCAGGCGGCCCGCCGGCGTGGACCCTGCAGCAAGGTCATTCAGGCCCGTGCTCGGCCACCTGGATGCCCAGGCGGGCCATGCGGTAGCGCATCTGCCGCAGCGACAGGCCCAGGCTGC
>JBBRJU010000519.1:0-2677 GCA_038218895.1 Burkholderiales bacterium | reverse complement strand
GCCCACGGCAGCATTGGCCGTGGCGTTTTTCGGGATCAGGATGTCCTGGCCATAGCGCCGATCTTCAGGGGCCACCAGCCAGGCGCCATTTTCATGCAGCAGGCGACCGATGATCGGGCTCTTGCGGCGCTCGACGATGTCGATCACGCGGCCTTCGGGCCGGCCCTTGCGGTCCTGGCGCACCACCCGCACGCGGATGCGGTCGCGGTGCAGCACCGACCGCATCTCCTGCGGCGACAGGTAGATGTCGGGTTCGCTGTCGTCGCGGCGCACGAAGCCGTGGCCGTCGCGGTGCCCCAGCACCGTGCCCTCCACTTCACTCGGCAGCGCGGCGCTGGTGGCCGGCTGGCTTGTTTTTTCGATGTTGTTGATGCTAAACTCCTTGCTTCTGTACCTGCCCAGATGGCGGAATTGGTAGACGCACTAGTTTCAGGTACTAGCGCTTAGCGGCGTGGAGGTTCGAGTCCTCTTCTGGGCACCAAATTCAACGAGGCCAGCACACATGTGCTGGCCTTTTGTTTTGGTTTCTCGAATGTTCATTTGAACGGTGTGTTCAGCGCGACGTGTTGCAGCGTCTTGAACAGCAATGTGCCGAGTTTGGCCGCCCACCTCAGACGTCAGAAAGCCAACGCGCGCTGGCGGTGCTAGAACAACGCGCCGGCCCGGTGTGGGGCGCAGGCTGCGCATGGCAGCCGAGCGGACTTGGGCGCCGCCGATCAAGCTGCGCTTCAAACCGAGAACTTCTTCGCCAGGCCTTCCGGGCGCAGGTTGTCGTAGTCTTCAAATGGCTGGTGGATCCAGGGGCTGCTGGGCAGCATTTCCACGTAGTACTCCGGCGTGTAGGTCGACACGCCCTTCACCCAGAGCACGGCGGTACGCAGCTCCCGGATGGACGGCACGCCGCGCAGCCGGTCGACCACCGCGCGCAGCGTGACGCCCGAGTCCGCCAGGTCATCGACCAGCAGCACGCGCCCGGCCAATTCGCCCTTGGGCATGGTGATGTACTTCGCCAGGTCGAGCCGGCCCTGGATGGTGCCGGCGTCGGCGCGGTAGCTGCTGGTGCTCATGATGGCCAGCGGCTTGTCGAACACCCGCGACAGCACGTCACCCGGGCGCATGCCACCACGGGCCAGGCACAGGATCTGGTCGAACTCCCAGCCTGAGTGCGCCACCTTCAGCGCCAGGCGCTCGATGAGCATGTGGTACTCGTCCCAGCTCACGTACAGGTGTTTGCCGTCGTCGGTCAGCATGCGCAGGTCTCCTCGGTTTGCACGGTTCAGGCTTGGTACGGGTGGCGCAGCAAGATGGTGTGCTCGCGGTCCGGGCCGGTCGACACCATGTCGATCGGCACACCGATCAGCTGCTGCACCCGCTGCAGATAGGCGCGCGCATTCGCCGGCAGCGCATCCCACTGGGTGATGCCGAAGCTGCTGTCGCTCCAGCCGGGAAAGGTCTCCCACACCGGCTCGCAGGCGCGAATGTCATCGGCATCCAGCGGCAGGATGTCGATGGCCTGCCCACCGAGCTTGTAGCCCACGCACACCTTGATCTCGGCCAGTTGGTCCAGCACGTCCAGCTTGGTGATGCACAGGCCCGAGATGCCGTTGATGATCATCGACCGCTTCAGCGCCGCTGCATCCAGCCAGCCGCAGCGGCGTGCCCGGCCGGTGACGGTGCCGCGCTCCTGGCCGACCGTGGACAAGTGGTGGCCCACTGAGCCGTCGGCATGGATGTCGAGCTCGGTGGGGAACGGCCCGCTGCCCACGCGTGTGGTGTAGGCCTTGGTGATGCCCAGGATGTAATGCAGCATGCCTGGCCCCACGCCCGCCCCGGCGGCGGCATTGCCGGCCACGCAGTTGCTGCTGGTGACAAACGGATAGGTGCCGTGGTCGATGTCCAGCAGCGTGCCCTGCGCGCCTTCGAACAAGATGTTGGCGCCGCCGGTGCTGGCCTGGTGGATGCGGTAGCCCACGTCGGCCATCATCGGCTTGAGCTGCTCGGCCGCATGCATGGCCTGGTCGAAGATCGGCTGGAACTCCAGCGCCTCGCCGTTGAGCGCCCCGCGCAGCGATTCATTGTGCAGCGCCAGCAGCTCATGCAGCTTGGCGGCAAAGCGCTCGGGGTGCTTCAAGTCCTGCACCCGCAATGCGCGGCGGGCCACCTTGTCTTCATAGGCCGGGCCGATGCCCTTGCCGGTGGTGCCGATCTTGCCTGCGGGCGTGGCTTCGCGCAGCGCCTCGCGCGCCTTGTCGACCGCCACATGGAACGGCAGGATCAGCGGGCAGCTCTCGCTGATGAACAGCCGCGAGCGCACTTCGACGCCGATCTTCTCCAGCCGCTGGATCTCTGCCAGCAGATGGCTGGGGTCGACCACCACACCGTTGCCGATGTAGCAGGGCACACCGTCGCGCATGATGCCCGACGGGATCAGCTGCAACGCCGTCTTCACGCCCTTGATCACCAGCGTGTGGCCGGCGTTGTGGCCGCCCTGGAAGCGCACCACACCCTGCGCGTGGTCGGTCAGCCAGTCGACGACGTTGCCCTTGCCCTCGTCGCCCCATTGGGTGCCGACCACCACCACGTTGCGGCCGCCGGCCGCAGTCTTGCCTTGTTGCATGTGCAGAGTGTCCAGTTGATGCATCGGGTGCCGCCGCCTTACAACGCGCGCAGCACCCAT
>JBBRJU010000518.1:0-2691 GCA_038218895.1 Burkholderiales bacterium | reverse complement strand
GGACGTGGTCAAGGCCGAAGAGCGCACCGGCCAGAGCCTGGTGGTGGCCGCAGCCGACCTGCGCCTGGCCGCCCACCGCATTGCCGACCTGGTGCAAGAGGCGATGACCGGTGAGCGTGGTGTCAATGCCACCCGCATCGCCTATGTCACCCGGGCTGCCAACCGCTACACCTTGCGCATCACCGATGCCGACGGCGAAGGCGGGCAGGTGGCGCTGGCCAGCCCGCAGCCGATCATCAGCCCGGCCTGGTCGCCCGATGGCCGCCGACTGGCCTATGTGTCGTTCTACACCGGCAAGGCGGTGGTGATGGTGCAGGACGTCAGCAGTGGCGATTACCGCGCGGTGGCCAGCTTCAAGGGCAGCAACAGCGCGCCGGCCTGGTCGCCGGATGGCCGCAAGCTGGCCGTCACCCTGTCGCGTGACGGGTTCTCCCAGCTCTACCTGCTGGACTTGCAGGGCGACAGCCTGCGCCGCCTGACCCAGAGCAGCGCCATCGACACCGAGGCCACGTTTGCGCCCGACGGCCAGAGCCTGTACTTCGTCAGTGACCGCGGCGGCGGGCCGCAGATCTACCGCATGCCGCTCGATGGCAGCGGGCCGGCCTCCAACGCCCAGCGCATCACCTTCAACGGTGCCTACAACATCAGCCCGGCCATCAGCCCCGACGGCACCAGCCTGGCCTACGTGGCGCGCAGCAGCGGCTTCCGGGTGATGGTGCAGCCGCTGGACAACAGCACGCCGGCGTTGGCGGTCACCGACACCAACGACGACGAAAGCCCCAGCTTTGCCCCCAACGGCCGGCTGCTGATTTACGCCACCCGCAGCCAGCGCCGTGATGTGCTGATGACCACCACGCTGGACGGCCGCATCCGCACCCGCTTGCTGTCGTCGGGGCTGGATGTGCGCGAGCCGGCCTGGGGTCCGTTCGGCCGATGAAGCAACGCGCCCGGATGCGCGATGATCGCGGCAGCAAACTGCCTGCTGTAGGCTGTTTGCTGTTGTTTGCCTGCCGGCCTGTGGCCGGCGCCCCGGGTGGGCTTGCCCACCACTGATTGAGGAGAGACGACGATGATGCGATTGCGCATGGGCGGCCTGGTGTCGCTGGCCGCGCTGGTGCTGGCGGGCTGCGGCTCGGCGGTCAAGCTCGACGAAACCCCCGTGGAATCACGCACGCCCACCGCTGTCGGCGGCCAGGCCGGCATGCCGGGCAATGCCGCCACGGCCAGCGGTGGCACCGGCGGCGCGGCGCCGCAATCCCCAGTGGGCACGGTCACGGTGCCCGGCGCAGCGGGTGCAGGCAGTGGCGCGGCAGGCGCTGGGGCCCTGGGCCGGGTGGTGTACTTCGACTTCGACAGCTTCGTGGTGAAAGATGAATTCCGCAGCCTGATCGACAACCATGCCAAGGCACTGGCCGCGCAACGCGGCAAGCGCATGGTCATCGAGGGCCACACCGACGACCGCGGTGGCCGGGAGTACAACCTGGCCCTGGGCCAGAAGCGCGCCGAAGCGGTGGCCAAGTCGCTGGCGCTGCTGGGTGTGCAAGAGTCGCAACTCGAAGCCGTCAGCTTCGGCAAGGAGCGCCCGGTGGTGGAAGGCCAGGACGAGGACGCCTGGGCCCGCAACCGCCGTGCCGAACTGAAGGACCGTTGACCGTGGCATGGCAGTTGTTCCAGCGGGCCCGGCCCACCGCCGTGGCCGCGTTGCTGGTGCTGGCCGGCAACGCCGCCCAGGCGGGCCTGTTCGACGACGAAGAGGCCCGCAAGGCCATCCTCGACCTGCGCGCACGCATCCAGGCCAGCGACGAAAACGCCCAGGCCAAGCTGGCCGACCAGGGCAAGGCCCAGGCCGCACTGCTGGAGCAGGTGGGCGCGATGCGCCGCAGCGTGCTGGAGCTCAATGCCCAGATCGAAGCCCAGCGTGCCGACAATGCCAAGCTGCGGGGCACCCAGGAGCAGCTGGCGCGTGACGTGGCCGAGCTGCAGCGCCTGCTCAAAGACGTCTCCAAGGGGCTGGACGACCGCCTGCGTGCGCTGGAGCCGCAGAAGGTCACGCTCGACGGCAAGGACTTCAACGCCGAGCCCGACGAGCGACGCGCCCATGACGCCGCCATGGCAGCGCTGCGCAGCGGTGATTTCGACAAGGCATCCGGTGCGCTGGGGGCCTTTGTGCAGCGCTATCCGGCCAGCGGCTACAACGATTCGGTGCGCTTCTGGCTGGGCAATGCGCTGTACGGGCAGAAGAACTACAAGGAGGCCATCGCCGTGTTTCGCACGATGGTGACTGCGTCGCCCGGCCACCCGCGCGCGCCGGAGGCGCTGCTGGCGGTGGCCAACTGCCAGATCGAGATGAAGGACACACGCGCTGCACGCAAGACTCTGGACGACCTGATCAAGGCCCACCCCGCCAGCGAGGCGGCCGCCGCAGGCAAGGAACGTCTGGGCACGCTCAAAGGCTGACGCCTTGG
The DNA here is from genome assembly GCA_038218895.1 of Burkholderiales bacterium. Classification (GTDB taxonomy): domain Bacteria; phylum Pseudomonadota; class Gammaproteobacteria; order Burkholderiales; family Burkholderiaceae_C; genus Pseudaquabacterium. The sequence continues at coordinate 226 of JBBRJU010000518.1, read as the reverse complement.
CGCCGCCCGATCTTGCTGTCGACGACGCCGACCTGGAGCGCCGCTTCGGCGGCCTGCGGCGGCTGTACGGCGCGGCCGGCTACCAGGGGGTGCGCAGCGCACGCATCGCCGTGGTGGGGCTGGGCGGCGTGGGCGCCTGGGCGGTCGAGGCGCTGGCGCGCAGCGGCGTGGCCCGCCTGGTGCTGATCGACCTGGACCAGGTGGCCGAGTCCAACATCAACCGCCA
>JBBRJU010000517.1:0-2692 GCA_038218895.1 Burkholderiales bacterium | reverse complement strand
GTCTATATCGACGGCGCCGACGAGATCGACGCCAGCGGCTGCATGGTCAAGGGCGGCGGCGCGGCGCTGACCCGCGAAAAGATCGTGGCCGACCTGGCCGACCGCTTCATCTGCATTGCCGACCAGAGCAAGCTGGTGCAGGTGCTGGGCCACTTCCCGCTGCCGGTGGAGGTGATCCCGATGGCCGCAGCCCAGGTGGCGCGGCGCTTTGCCGCCGCCTATGGCGGCGTGGCCACGCTGCGCGCCGGTGTCACCACCGACAACGGCAACCTGCTGCTGGACGTGCGCGGCTTGCAGATCACCGACCCGCTGGCGATGGAGACCGAGGTCAACCAGTGGCCCGGCGTGGTGACGGTGGGCATCTTTGCCCGCCACCGTGCGCGGCTGTGCCTGCTGGGCACGCCAGACGGCGTGCAGACTTTGACCTTCGATTGACCGGCTGGTGGCTGGTGGCTGGTGGAAACCATCTTCCCCGCATTTCCCCTTCATTCCCCCTCAGGTCTGAGGCGACGCGGCAGGTCTGAGGGCACGCTCACCCCGCTGGCGGCCGCGCCGTGCGGCGCACGGCGCGGCTGGTGAAGCGTGCCACGTCCAGCGCATCCACCAGCGCCGCCGGTAGCGGCACCGGGTCGCCGGTCAGCCAGGATGCCAGCACCTCGGCGCCCAGCGCGGCCTGGGTGATGCCGCGGGACCCCAGCGCGGTGAAGACGGCCAGCCCCTGCTGGCGCGGCACGCGGCGTGGCTGGTCGGGTGCGCGCGCGCCGCTGCTGCTGGCCTCAGGCAGCAGGCCCAGCAGCGGCAGGCGGTCGTCGGCCAGCAGGCGCCAGCCCACCCGGCCGCCGAGCTGCGCCGGGTCGACCACGGGCGCCCAGCCCGTCAGCCGCTGCAGCGTGGCCAGGTTGTGCCGGTGGTCGGCCGGGCGCAGGGCGGGGTCGCCATCATCGCGCTGCGCCGTGGCGCCGCACAGCAGGCGGCCATCGGCCAGCTGCAGCACATAGCCGCCGTCGGCCAGCGGGCGCGGCAACGCAGGCACGCCGGGCAGGCCGGCGGGCAGCACGCTGGTCTGGCCACGGACCTGCTGCAGCGGCCAGGCGGCTGCATCCGTGGCCCCATGTGACCCAAACGCCATCTCGGCCCCAAACGCCACCTCGGCCCCAAACACCCCATTGGCAGCATCTGCCCCATTCACCCTAGTCGCCAGATTCGCCCCATCGGCCACATCGGCCCCATCGGCCCCATTGGCCGCAGCCGCCACATTGGCCCTGTCGGCCTGATCGACGATGTCCGCCCCAGCGGCGGCGCCTGCCAGCCGCTGCGCGTCAGCGGCATTGCACAGCACCACCGCATCGGCCTCTGCCAGCACCTGGCCGGCCTCGCCCAGCAGCCGCCAGCCGCTGGGGCTGCGCTGCAGTTGCTGCACCGCCTGCCCGTAGTGACAGCGGATGCCGGTTTGCCCCAGCCAGTGGGCGCACAGCGCGGCGGGCGCCACCCAGCCGCCGTCCGGGTAGAGCCAGGCCGCGCCATGGCCCTGCGGCACCACCTGCAGGAAGTCCGGCGGCAACGCCAGCGCGGCCAGCTGCTGCTGCATGGCGTCGGCGGACAGCAGCTGCTCGCCGCGCAGCAGGCCGTTGACAGCGCCAGCCAACTGGCCGCTGGCCAGCAGCGGCCGCAGCACCCGCGCGGTGTGCAGCGCGGCGGCGCGCAGCCAGCGGGCATGGGTGCCGTCCTGCGCATGCACCACACCATGGAACAGGCCGCCGGCGTTACCCGATGTTTCGCCTGCCGGGCCGGCCTGGCGGTCGAACACCTGCACCGCCAGGCCACGCCCGGCCAGCGCCGCCGCCACCGCCGTACCAGCCAGCCCGGCGCCCACCACCGCCACCGTCTGCACCCCGGCCAGCGGCTGGCGGCCGGGCGGCGCGTTGCGGTTGAAGCGTGGTTCGAAGCGTACCGCTGTCATCTTGCGCGGGCCGCCGTGGCCGGGTTGCGCTTGCAGCGTGAAGCCGGCAGCCTGCAGGCCCTGGTGGATGGCGCTGGCCGTGCTCCAGGTGGCCAGCGTGGCGCCCGGCGCAGCCAGGCGCGGCAACTGGCGCAGCCGCCAGGCGTCCCACATCGCCGGGTTGCGGTCGGGCGCAAAGCCGTCGAGGTAGAAGGCATCGACCGAAGCGATCAGATCGGGCAGCACCTGGGCAATGTCGCCAAAGGCCAGCAGCAGCCGCACCCGGCCGCCGTCGAAGTCCAGCAGGTGCATGTCGGGGGTGAGTGGCGGCCACTGGCGCAGCAACGCGCCCGCCAGCGCGGGCAAGGTGGAGTGCGCATGCGCGCGCGCCAGGTCGGCCAGGTGCGGCGGGTGCTTCTCGATGGCCAGGTACCACAGCCGGCTGCAGCGCTGTGCATCCTGCCGCCAGGCATGCCAGGTGGCCAGGAAGTTGTGGCCCAGGCCGAAACCGGCCTCCAGCACGACGAAACGGTGGCGGCCGGCCCAGCGAACGGGCAGGCCGTTGCCGCCCAGGAACACATCCCGCGCTTGCGCCAGTGCACCAGCCTGCGGGTGGTAGGCGTCGTCGAAATCGGGCGCGCGCGGCGGCCCTGCATCGGGGAAGTCGATGCGTGCCGGTTGCAGCGGGCCCCAGCTCACGCAGCAGTGCCACCCGCCACGCCGCCCGCCTGCCGCGCCAGCCAGCGCAGCAGG
>JBBRJU010000516.1:0-2699 GCA_038218895.1 Burkholderiales bacterium | reverse complement strand
CGCCATCACGTTGACGCTGTCACCCGGCTGCAGGTGTTCGTTGATCCAGTTGGAGAACACCCCACCCTTGACCTTGCGCACACCCACCCGCAATTCGCCGTCATCCACGCCGGCGCAGATGCTGTAGCTGCGGCGCAGGTCTTGCCCGTCGATGGTGTGGCGCAGCGTCAGGTACTGGCCCTGGGTGAAGCCGAAGGTGGCGCGCAGGTCGGCCGGCACGTCGAAGCTGACGAGCACCGCCTCGGCCGTGTCGGCTTCGATGGCACGCACCGTCAGCGGGTGGAACAAGGCGCTCATGGCGGTCTCGCTGGGTTCAGATCGGTTTGAAATGCTCAAACGGCTCACGGCAGGCAATGCAGCGGTACAGCGATTTGCAGGCGGTGGCGCCGAAGGCCGACAACTGCTCGGTCAGCACGCTGCCGCAACGCGGGCAGGCAACGCTGGCCGCAGCGCGCCGGCCCACCAGGCGGATGGGCACGCCAGCGCTGGCATCCACCGGGCCGGGCGGCGCAATGCCGTAGTCACGCAGCTTGCGGCGGCCGTCGTCGCTGATCCAGTCGGTGGTCCAGGCCGGGGCGCGCTGCAGGGTGACGGTGACCGGGCCGAGGCCGGCTGCACACAGTGCATCGACCACGCTCTGCTGGATCACTTCGGTGGCCGGGCAGCCGGAATAGGTGGGCGTGAGCACCACCTCGAGCATGGCGCCACCGTCGCCTGTTTCGCGCACGTCGCGCACGATCCCCAGATCACGCAGGCTCAGCGCCGGCACCTCGGGGTCGAGCACGGTCGACAGCACGTCCCAGGCCCGCTGGGTGCGGGTGGTGGCCAGCGCCGGGGTGTCGCTCACCACACGCCCCCGGGGTAGGCGCGCTGCAGTTGCTGCAGCTCTGCCAGGATGAAGCCCATGTGCTCGGTGTGCACACCGCGCTTGCCGCTGCTGCGGAACGGCGATGCCGCCGGCGGCGCGAGCCCGGCCTCGGCCAGCACCGCGCCCACCTCTGCCTGCCAGTCGGCCTGCACGTCGGCCCAGCGTGGGCCCAGGCCGCTGGCAGCGGCGGCTTCGTCCACCGCGTCGGTCTCGAACAGCTCGGGCACATAGCGCCACAGTTGCGCCAACGCGGCCTGGCTGCGGCGGGCGGATTCATCGCTGCCGTCGCCCAGCCGCACCACCCAGTCGGCCGCATGCTGCTGGTGGTAGCGCGCCTCCTTCACCGCCTTGCCGGCAATGGCGGCCAGCTCGGCATCGGTGGACGTGGCCAGCTTCTGCCACAGCAGCTTCAGCAGCGTGGCCACCATCAGGTTGCGCTGCACGGTGAAGGCAAAGTCGCCGCGCGGCAACTCCACCAGCGTGGGGTTGCGGTAGTCGCGCTCGTCACGCAGGAACGCTAGCTGGTCTTCGTCGAACGCGCGGCCTTCGGTCTGGCCGGCGCGGGTGAGCAGCGCGCGGGCCTGGCCGATCAGATCGAGCGCCATGTTGGTCAGCGCGATGTCTTCTTCCAGCACCGGGCCGTGGCCGCACCACTCGCCCAGGCGCTGACCCAGGATCAGGCAGGTGTCGCCCAGGCGCAGCAGGTACTGCAGCTGCGGCGTGTGTTGCAGTTGGATCGAGGCAGTCATGGCGCAGACCTCACATGTGGTCGACTTCGGTGGGCAGCTTGTAGAAGGTGGGGTGGCGGTACACCTTGTCTTCGGCCGGGTCGAAGTACATGGCCTTGTCGGCGGGGTCGCTGGCGGTGATCTGCGCGCTGGGCACCACCCACACGCTGCAGCCTTCCTGCCGGCGGGTGTAGACATCGCGCGCCATCTGGATGGCCATGGCGGCGTCAGCCGCATGCAGGCTGCCGCAGTGCTTGTGGTCCAGGCCGGCGCGGCTGCGCACGAACACTTCCCACAGCGGCCATTCGGTGGCCACGTTCGGCGCAGTCGGCCGCTCTGCCGGGATGTCGGGGTTGCGCATCACAGTGGCTCCTGATCAGGCGGCTTGCTGTTGCGGGTCTTGCTTCTGCGCATGCGCCAGCGCGGCTTCGCGCACCCAGGCGCCGTCGTCCCAGGCCTGCACCCGCTTGGCGATGCGTTCCTGGTTGCAGGGGCCGTCACCGGCGACCACGCGGAAGAACTCGGCCCAGTCGATGGCGCCGAAATCCCAGTGGCCGCGTGCTTCGTTCCAGGCCAGCTCGGGGTCGGGCAAGCTGACGCCCAGCACCTTGGCCTGGTCGACCGTGGCGTCGACGAACTTCTGCCGCAGCGTGTCGTTGCTGATGCGCTTGATGCCCCAGCGCATGCCCTGGGCCGAGTTGGGGCTCTGGTCGTCGGGCGGGCCGAACATCATCAGGCAAGGCCACCACCACCGGTTCACTGCGTCCTGCACCATCGTGCGCTGGGCGTCGGTGCCCTGCTGCATCATCACCAGCAGGCTGTCGAAGCCCTGGCGCTGGTGGAAGCTTTCCTCGCGGCAGATGCGGATCATCGCCCGCGCGTACGGCGCATAGCTGCAGCGGCAGATCGGCACCTGGTTCAGGATGGCGGCGCCGTCCACGAGCCAGCCGATGCAGCCGATGTCGGCCCAGCTCAAGGTGGGGTAGTTGAAGATGCTGCTGTACTTGGCTTTGCCGGAATGCAGGTCGTCGAAGAGCTGATCGCGGGAAGCGCCGAGTGTTTCGGCGGCCGAGTAGAGGTACAGGCCGTGGCCCGCTTCATCC
>JBBRJU010000515.1:0-2699 GCA_038218895.1 Burkholderiales bacterium | reverse complement strand
CACCGTCAGCCAGACCAGCGTGTACCCGCGTGAGGTGGTCAAGCGGGCGCTGGCACGCAATGCCGCAGCGGTGATCCTGGCGCACAACCACCCCTCGGGCGTGGCCGAGCCTTCACGCGCCGACGAGCACCTGACCCAGGCGCTGAAAAACGCGCTGGCGCTGGTGGATGTGCGCGTGCTTGACCACCTGGTGGTGGGCTGCGGCCTGGTGGTCAGCTTTGCCGAACGGGGCCTGTTGTGATTGCCGACAAGATCAAGAGCCTGGCCGACCTGGGCGCCGTGCGCGACGAACTGCAGCGCCGGGCGCGCGAGGCGGCCGAGCGCCAGGCCCACGCCGTCGCCACCCGGCACGCGCAGCAGCGGCGCCAGCAGGCCCAGCACAACCAGTTTGCACGCGCGGTGGGGCCAGTGCACCTGCTGCGAGACTGCGGCCTGGCCGAGCTGGACCAGCCACGCCCGCTGCCGCACCCGCGCATGCGTGAAGCCGACGAAGCCGCCGCACTGGCCCAGTCGCTGTCTGATGAAGTCAACATCGAATCACTGCTGCTCACCGACGACGGCCTGAGCTTTCGCCGCCCCGGCATCGGCCCCGACGTGGTGACCAAGCGGCGGCGCGGCCATTGGGCGCTGCAAGGCCAGCTCGACCTGCACGGCTACACCCGCGACGAGGCGCGGCAGATGCTGTCTGACAGCATCCGTGCGTGCCACCGCCGGGGCATGCGCTGCCTGCGGGTGGTGCATGGCAAGGGCCTGGGCTCGCCCGGGCGCCAGCCGGTGCTCAAGGCCAAGGTGCAGCGCTGGCTGGCACAAAGCGCCGAGGTCATCGCCTTTGCGCAAGCCAGCGGCCCGCAGGGCGGCGCCGGTGCGCTGGTGGTGCTGCTGGCGGGCCTGTCGCGCTGACCGCGGCCCGCAGCTGCGGGGGCGGCGGCCCTGTCTTCAGATGCGGTTAAGGCCGGGCAGGTTCACTGCAGGCAATCCAAACAGACCTGGCGATGAACCTGCTGCTGCTCGAAGACGACCACGATCTAGGACGCGCCGTGGCCGACCACCTCGGCGCGGCAGGCCATGCCGTGCGCTGGTGCCAGCGCATCGCCGAGGCCTGGGCCGCACCGGCGCCCGACATGGCCCTGCTCGACCTGCATCTGCCTGACGGCGACGGCCTGGACCTGTTGCGCAGGTGGCGTGCAGGCGGCCAGGTTTGGCCAGTGATCGTCTTGACCGCGCGCGACCAGGTCAGCGACCGCATCCGCTGCCTGCATGCCGGCGCCGACGACTACCTCGTCAAGCCCTTCGACCTGGACGAACTGCTGGCCCGGGTGCTGGCCGTGGCACGCCGGGCGGCACCGGCGGCCAGCGATGCAACAGGCAAGGGTGCAACAGGCAGTGGCACAGCAGGCCCCGCTGCCCGGCTGCGGCTGGACACCGACGCCCACCAAGCCTGGGTGGACGGCACCCGGGTCGACCTGACGCAGATGGAGTGGGCCGTGCTGGGCTGCCTGGCACAACGGCCCGGTCGCATCTTCAGCCGGGGCGAGATCGAGGGCCGGCTGCATGGGCTGGGGCTGGCCGAGGCGTCGAGCAACTCGATGGAAGTCATCGTCAGCCGGCTGCGCAAGAAGCTGGGGGCCAGTATGATTAGCACCCACCGCGGCCTGGGGTACCGGTTTGAACGTTGAGTTCGACGCGGCGGCATCCGCATCCGCCGCACCATCCGCCGAGCCACCCGCCGAGCCATTCGCCGAGCCAGTCGCCACGGCATCCGCTGCAGCATCCCTCACAGCGTCCGCCGCGGTTGCGCCTACCCGCGCACTGGGCCGCTTGCGCCAGCGCGCAGCGCGGCAGGCGCCGGCTGGCCAGCCGGCCTGGAGCCTGCAGGCCCAGCTGCGCCGGCGCCTGCTGGGGCTGCTGGGCGCGGTTTGGCTGCTGGCGGCCGCCGCCGCCGGCTTCGGCCTGTGGGCCCGCACCGACGAGTTGCTGGACAGCGCGCTGCAGGAGACCGCCGAACGCCTGCTGATGCTGCCCGAAGTCGCCCTGGCCACGCCCGATACCGCCGAGCGCCTGGCGATGCTGGGGCCGCACGACGAGTTCCTGGTCTACCAGGTGCAGGACCGCGATGTCGGCCTGATGCTGCACTCGCACAAGGCGCCGCCAGAACCGCTCGACCCCGATGCCCCGGACGGCCTGCGCCAGTCTGGCGGCTGGCTGGTGCTGACCCTCAGCACGCCCGACGGCCACCGCCGCGCCCAGGTGGCCGAGACGCTGGCGCACCGCCATGCCGGCATGTGGGCCGGCGTGGGCTGGCTGCTCGGTGTGCTGGCCGCCCTGCTGCCGGTGGCGTGGCTGGCGATGGACTGGGTGCTGCGCCGCGGCTTTGCCAGTCTGGAGCCGGCCAGGCGTGAGCTGGCGCAGCGCCCGCTGCACGACCTGCGGCCACTGGCCCTGCAACAAGCGCCGGCCGAGTTGCAAGCCTGGCTGACCACCGTCAACAGCCTGCTGGCCCGGGTGGCCGGCCTGGTCGACAGCGAACGGGCCTTTGCCGCCAACACAGCCCATGAATTGCGCACACCACTGGCGGCCGCGCGCGCCCAGGCCCAGCGCCTGGCGCAGGCGAGCACCGAGGCGCCCACCCGCGCCGCCGCCCAGGCCCTGGTGCGCCAGCTCGACCGGCTGACGGGCCTGGCCACCCGGCTGCTGCAGCT
>JBBRJU010000514.1:0-2706 GCA_038218895.1 Burkholderiales bacterium | reverse complement strand
GATCGGCGTCACCGCGGCGTACTGGTCTTTCCTGAGGGTGGCGGCGATCTTCGGCTGAGGCGGGCCGCTAGCATCGGCGGCACCCGACGCTTCCTGCCCGCCATGCCCGACGTTCCCACCGACCGACCGACCGACCGACCGAACGACCCGGCGCCTGTCAACGAAGCCGTGCCGGAACCGGCGCGCCGGCGGGTCTTCGTGATCGGTGCCACCGGCACCATCGGCCAGGCCACGGTGCGCGCGCTGCGCCGCCACGGGCACGAGGTGGTGTGCTTCGTGCGGCCACGGGCCGGCCCGGGCGGGCGGCTGGCGCGCGACGACATCGCCCGGCTGCTGCCCGGCGCCGCACTGCGCTTCGGCGACGTGCGCAGCCCCACGTCGCTGGCGCAGCACGGCTTCTGCGGCGAGCACTTCGACGCATTGGTGTCCTGCCTGGCATCACGCACCGGCGCGCCGAAAGACGCCTGGGCCATCGACCACCAGGCCCATCTGCATGCGCTGGCAGCGGCCCGAGCCGCCGGCGTCCGCCAGATGGTGTTGCTCTCGGCCATGTGTGTGCAGAAGCCGCTGCTGGGCTTCCAGCAGGCCAAGCTGGCTTTCGAGCAGGTGCTGATCAACTCGAGCCTCACCTGGTCGATCGTGCGGCCCACGGCCTTTTTCAAGTCGCTGTCGGGCCAGGTGGCGCGGGTGCAGCAGGGCAAGCCGTTTCTCGTGTTCGGCGACGGCACGCTCACCGCGTGCAAGCCGATCAGCGACGACGACCTCGGCGACTATCTGGCCGGCTGCCTCACGGATGCCAGCCGCCACCACCGGGTGCTGCCGATCGGCGGGCCGGGCCCGGCGCTGACGCCACGCCAGCAGGGCGAGCAGCTGTTTGCGCTGGCAGGCAAGCCGCCCCGCTTCAAGCAGGTGCCGGTGGCCCTGCTCGACACCATCATCGCGGTGCTGGGCACCGCCGGCCGGCTGCTGCCGGCACTGGCCGCCAAGGCTGAGCTGGCCCGCATCGGCCGCTACTACGCCACTGAATCGATGCTGGTGCTGGACGCCACCACCGGCCGCTACAGCGCCGAGGCCACGCCGTCGCACGGCAGCCAGACGCTGGCCGACTTCCATGCCGACCTGCTCAGCGGCCGCACGCAGATGGAACGCGGCGACCACGCGGTGTTCTGACTTGGGCCGGCCCTGCGGCCCTGCGGCCCGTACGCCAGGTCCACGCCAGTCCCACCCGCCAATCCCGCGCGCCGGTCCGTCAAGCCACGACGGTCTGCTCCAAGTCCACCAGCGCACAGTCCACCCCCAGCAGTTGCACCTGCGCGCCATGCACCGCCAGACCGGCGGCAACGGCGCGGGCACACACAGCAGCCGGGTCTGCCACTGCCAGCGTGAAGCCGCTGATGCCGTCCAGCCCATCGGCTGACGGCACAAAGTCGGCAAAGCCCTGGTCCAGCGCCACGCGCCAGCCGTCGCCATGCGGGTGCGGCGCCGGCCGGCCCAGCACCTCGGCCCAGCGCCGCGCCAGGGCGTCGGGCGCACGGGCGCGCAGGCGCAGGCCCAGCACACGCTGCTGGCCAGCGGCGCCGGGTTGCACCTGCCAGCCGGGCCCGCCCCAGCGCCAGGCGCTGGCGGGCTGCGGCTCGTCGACCGAGACAATCGCGCCGCCGATGTCCTTGGGGTGCAGGTGCATCGCCGCGATGTCGTCGAACTCGGCTTGCCACACCCGGCGCACACCCAGCGCGTCGAAGCGCGCACGCTCTTGCGCCAGGTCGGGTGTCTGCAGCAGCAGCATGTAGCCGCTGTCGCCATGGCGTGCCAGGTGGCGGCCGCACGCGGTGTCGGGCCGGGTGGGCGAGATGACCTCGATGAACTGGTCGCCGAAGACAAACACCGCGTTGTCGATGCCGAACTCGGCCACGCCCGGGTCGCGGAAGGGCGGCGCCAACTGCAGCAGGCTGGCGATCAGTGCACGGGCTGCGGCCAGGTCATGGGCGGCAAAGACGATCTGACGGATGCGCATCGCGCTGTCTCCTGCTGGTTGGATGGGGGCTGCAGCCACTCTATGCCGCTGCGGCCTGCAGCCCTGGTACCCGGGTGACAGCGGTGGTGGCCGCTGCGCTGCCCGCTGGTCAGGCCGGCAGATGCACCGTCTGCACCGCCTACAGCTCTTGCACCCCTTGTACCGCCTGTACCGCCTGTACCGCCTGTCTCTCTTGAACCGCCTGCCGCTTGCCGTCGGCAGCGCCGCCATCCGGCTCCAGCAGATCGGCCAGCCAGGCTGGCTGCACATCCAGCGCCAGCGGGTCTTGCGGCAGCAAGCGGGTGCGCAGGGCCCACTGCGCCAGGCGCATGCGGCGGGCGCAGCCCATGCGGCCGGCCTCCCAGGCCATGCTGGTGGCGGTGGTGGCGTGGTACAGCGCCGACGCGGCCTGGCGCGCCTGGTGGTCACCCGGCTTGCCGGCATCGGCCACCCGCGCGGCGGCGTCGGCCACTTTTGCCAGCGTGGCCGCAAACACCGCCCGTGCTGTCGGGTGCATCGGTGTATGGGCCAGCAGGCCCTGCCAGTGCTGTTGCAGCACCGGCAGCGCAGCTTCACGGCGGATGGCGCGGATGACGTCCAGCGCCACGATGTTGCTGGTGCCCTCCCAGATCGATCCCAGGTGGGCGTCGCGCAGCAGGCGCGCATCGGCCCACTCCTCGATGTAGCCGCAG
>JBBRJU010000513.1:0-2715 GCA_038218895.1 Burkholderiales bacterium | reverse complement strand
TGGTGTCGAAGGTGTGGATGCCCATCTGCAGGCAGGCGTGGATGTTCGCCAGCGCCTGGCCGTAGGTGTCGTGGAAGTGCCCGCTCACCTCGTCGATCGGATAGTGTTTGAGCGCCCGCTCCATCACCGCCTGCACCTTGCGCGGCGTGCCCACGCCGATGGTGTCGGCCACGCCGCAATGGTGCACGCCGATCTGCTTGAACAGCTTGACCAGATGCTCCACCGCGTCGGGCGTCACCTCGCCCTGGTAGGGGCAGCCCAGCGCACAGCTGATGGCTGCGCGCACCTTCAGGCCAGCCTCGCGCGCGGCAGCCACCACTGGCGCGAAGCGCGCGATGCTCTCCTCGATGCTGCAATTGATGTTGCGGCGGCTGAAGGCCTCGCTGGCCGCCCCGAACACCACCACCTCGTCGGGGCGGATGGCCAGGTTGCTGGCATCCACGCCGGCCAGCGCCGCCTGCAAACCCAGCATGTTGGGCACCAGCACGCTGTAGCGCCTGCCGGCCAGGCGGTGGATGCCGGCCATCACCGGGGCGTTGTCGGCCATCTGCGGCACCCACTTCGGGCTGACATAGCTGGTGACTTCGATCTCGCGCAGGCCTGCGGCCTGCAGCTGGTGCACCAGTTCAATCTTGACAGCGGTGTCCACCGGCTGCTTTTCGTTCTGCAGTCCGTCGCGCGGGCCCACTTCCACCAGGGTGACACGGTCAGGGATCATGGTTTCACCTTTGAAGAGCACAGATTATCGTGTCGGGAGATCCTGACACCACGGTTGTGGGGGATGGCGCGGGCGGTGCGGGGCGCAGAATGCGGGTCTGTTGCCGGGCAGCTGCCCGGCGCCATGCCCGGAGTGAATGCCTTGGGACCGTCCCTGAGCCGGCTGCAGTTGGCGCAGCGCATCCACCAGTTGCTGTTGCGCGAGATCGACCACGCCATCGAGGTGGAACGGCTGCTGGCCGACCCCCGCTATGCCCGCGATGTGCTGCTGGTCTGCGAGGCCGTGCACGGCGGCGAGCTGCAACCTCTGGCCGGCCTGTTTCGCGAGGCGTCACGCCCGGTGGCCGGTCGGCCTGAAGCCCCCGGCCACGCGCCGCAGGCCAATGAATGGGGCCATGACACCTCGGGCTTCGGCGTGACGCAGCCGCCGCCCATGCCCAGCGCCGGTGGCGCCCGCCGCGCCAGCGACAGTGAACCCGCGCCGCTGGAACGCGCGCCGCGCAGCTGGCTGCCACGCTGGCGCAGCCCGAAGTAAGGCGCCCTGCACGGCCGCTGCGATGGCCGGCCCGCCCAGCCGCCCAGCACCGCCGCCCAGCACCGCCGCCCGGCACAACCGTTCAAGCCGGGGCCAGGCGGAGCAATTCGCCGCCCTCGCCCACCTGGTCACCCACGGCGTACAACAGCTCGGCCACCACGCCGTCACGCGGGGCGTGCAGCGTGTGCTCCATCTTCATCGCCTCCATCACCGCCAGCGCCTGCCCGCGGGTGACCGTGTCGCCGGCCTGGGCCAGGAAGGCGATCACCTTGCCGGGCATCGGCGCGGTGAGCTGGCCACCTTCGGCCGCGCTTTCGCCGGCATGGGCGATGGCGTCAATCTGCTGCAGCACCGCGCTGTTCTCGGGCGCAAACACCGCCACCCGCTCGCCGTGGGCATACACCGACAAGTGCAGGCGGCGGTCGCCCAAGGTCACGTCGTGGCGGCCACCGCCCAGGGCGGTGGCCTGCAGCGGCCAGCGCTGGTCGCCGATCTGCAGTTCCAGCCGGGCATCGGCTGCGGCGCTGTGCGGGCGGGCCAGCGCCACCGCGTGCAGCGCGCCGGCATGCTGCAGGTCGAAGTGCCGGCGGGCGCCGCCATGCAGGCGCCAGCCGTCACGCCGGCTCCAGGGGTCATCGGTTTCGGCCGCCTGCTCGTCGGCCAGCACATGGGCCACCACGCCGGCGGCAGCGATCTCCAGCGGCAGCGGCGGCTGGTTCAGCAACACGGCACGCTCGCGCTCGATCAGCGCAGTGTCCAGGTCGGCGGTGGCAAAGGACTGGCTGGCGACCACCCGGCGCAAGAAGGCCACATTGGTGTGCAGCCCGACGATGTGGGTGGCCGCCAGTGCGGCGTCCAGCCGGGCCAGGGCCTGGGCGCGGGTGTCGCCGTGGACGATCAGCTTGGCCACCATCGAGTCGTAGAACGGCGTGATCGCATCGCCCTCGCGCACACCGGCATCCACCCGCACGGGGCCCCGCTCGAACACCACATGCGGCGGCCAGCGCAGCACGTCCAGCCGGCCGGTGGCGGGCAGGAAGTTGTTGTCGGGCTGCTCGGCGCAGATGCGCGCCTCGATCGCATGGCCGGTGATACGCAACTGGTCCTGCCGCAGCGGCAGCGGCTGGCCGGCGGCCACGCGCAGCTGCCACTCCACCAGGTCGAGCCCGGTGATGGCCTCGGTGACCGGATGCTCGACCTGCAGCCGGGTGTTCATCTCCATGAAGTAGAAGCGCAGGTCGCCGTCGTCCACCTCTTCGGCGATGAACTCCACCGTGCCGGCACCCACAGAGCCCACGGCCTGCGCGGCCGACACCGCAGCGGCGCCCATCTCGGCGCGGTGGGCATCGCTCATGCCGGGGGCGGGGGCTTCTTCCAGCACCTTCTGGTGGCGGCGCTGCACCGAGCAGTCGCGCTCGAACAAGTGCACGCAGCCGCCATGGCTGTCGCCGAAGACCTGGATC
>JBBRJU010000512.1:0-2716 GCA_038218895.1 Burkholderiales bacterium | reverse complement strand
GGCGATGCTGAGCTGCGTGCCGGCGATGAATTGGCGGTCTTGCAGCCGCGCGTCCAGTGCGTTCAGAAACTGCTGCGCCCGCGCCAGGCCGCGCTCGGCCAGCGCCGGGATCTGTGGGTAGTCCAGCGGGCCGGGCAGCGCCCGGTTGGCCATGGCCGGCACGCTGTTGCGCAGCGCCTCGGCAATCGCCAGCAGGCCTTCAAATTCAGCCCGCCAGTTCCAGCTGGCGATTTCGGCCTTCTCCAGCGCGCTGCTGCCCAGCAGCGGCGGCTGCGGCCAGCGCGCTTCCGCATAGGCGGCAATGGCGGCGTTGTCGGTCAGCAGCGCGCCTTCCTCGGTGCGCAGCGCCGGCACGGTGCACTGCGGGTTGATGGCGCGGTAGGCGTCACCCAGTTGCTCACCGCAGCGCAGGTCGATCTGCACGGTGGCATGCGCCACACCCTTCTCGGCTAGCAAGATGCGCGCACGCCGCGGGCTGGGCGCGGTGCTGCAGTCGTAGAGCGTGATCATCGCGGCGCTACCTGCTTGGCATAGAGCTTTTGCATGCCGCCCAGCCAGCGGTCGTAGTTGGCGGTCTTGCCACGCAGGTAGTCCAGCACCTCAGGGTGCGGCAGCACCAGAAAGGTCTCGTCGCGCAAGGCCGCCACCACGTCGGCAGCCACCTGGGCGGGCGACAGCATGCCATTGACCTCGGCCGAGCCGGCACCGCCGGCGGTCATCGCGGTGGCCACCGCCTGCGGGCACAGGCAGGCCACCCGCACACCGCGCCGGCCATAGGCGATGCGCAGCCATTCCGCAAAGGCCACGGCGGCATGCTTGGTCACCGCATAGGGCGCACTCTCGACGATGTTGAGCAAGCCTGCGGCCGACGCCGTCACCACAAAGCCACCCTCGCCGCGTTCGACCATTTCGGGCACCACCGCACGTGCGGCCCACACATGGGCCATGCCGTGGATCTGCCACATCTTGTCCCAGACGGGGTCGGCCACGTCGAAGCCGCCGGTGCCGCCACCGATGCCGGCGTTGGAGATGTAGAGGTCGACCTGGCCGAAGCGGGCGCGGGTGGCGGCCACCAGCGCCTGGATGTCGGCTTCGACGCTGACGTCGCAACGCAGTGCCAGCGCGCGGTTGCCGCCGTCGGCATTGATGGCGGCGGCCACCCCTTCGGCCTGCGCCTGGTGGATGTCGGCCACCACGATGCCGCGGGCACCGTCGGCCGCAAAGCGTTCAGCCAGCCCGGCGCCGATGCCGCTGGCGCCGCCGGTGATGATGGCGACTTTGCCTTGGTTGTCCATGGTGTGCTTTCCGGTGGTCTGACGGTGGGGGGGGGGATCAGTGGCCGCTGAACTGCGGCGCGCGCTTCTCGACAAAGGCCGCTGCTGCGCCCTTGTGGTCGTCGGTCTCGAAGGTGCGGATCATGTGCACCGCCTCGGCATCGAGCACGTCTGACAGCGAGCCGCGCAGCCCGGTGTTGAGGTTGCGCTTCATGTAGCCGATGGCCACCGTGGGCAGGGCTGCCAGCTCGGCGGCCCAGGCCGCTGCGGCGGCAGGCAGATCGGCTGCCGGCACGGCGCGGTTGACCAGGCCGATGCGCTGCGCCTCGTCGCCGCGCAGCACCTGGCCGGTGAAGTACATCTCGCGTGCCCGGGCCGCGCCCACCAGGTGGTTCAGAAAATAGCTGCCGCCAAAATCACCCGACAGGCCGATCTTGGCGAAGGCGGTGGTGAGCTTGGCATCGTCGGCGCTGATGCGCATGTCGCAGGCCAGGGCCAGTGACAGGCCGGCGCCCGCAGCCGGGCCGGGGATCACGGCCAGCGTGGGCTTGGGCATTTCATGCAGCCAGCGCACCACCTCCATGCGCAGGCGCAGGTCGGTCACCTTGCTGTCGAACGATGCAATGGCGGGCGCACCGGCGGCGTTGCGGGCGAAGCCCTTCACGTCCCCACCGGAGCAGAAGGCCTTGCCGGCACCGGTCAGCACCACCAGGCGCACCGCCGGGTCGTTGGCCAGGCGCGGCATGGCATCGGCCAGCGCCAGCATCATGTCGCGGCTGAGCGCATTGCGCGCTTCGGGGCGGTTCATCGTCAGGGTGGCGATGCCGCCCTCGGTGGTTTCCAGCAGGTCGGTGGTCATGGCGGTGGCGCAGGTTGAACGGCAACAAGGTGCATGGCAGGGCCGCGCGGGCGGATGGTGTTGGGCCCGGCGCCGGCTGGCCAGGCCGGTGGACCCGAGCCACACCATGGTGACCAAGGCCCCCGCCCGGGTCTGTCACCCTTGTACCTGCTGGAGCGCTTCGGCGCGGGCATCGACATCTGGCCCGGCCACACCACCCGCTGCAGCAAGGCCGACGCCGGGCAGCCAGGCACTGCGGGCGACGCACGAGACGCGCTGGCCGCGCGGCTTCAGTCCTCGGCCCGCTGCGATGAGCGCAGCCAGGTGTAGGACACGCCCAGCCCCACCGTGGCGCCGCTCTTCTGGCGCACCAGCGGGCTGTCCTGGTTGGCTGCGCCTTGCACCGTGTCGACGCGTGCAAAACCGAACAGGCGCCAGTCGGGTGACAGGTCTTTGACAAAACTCGTGGCCAGGCGCAAGGCCACGAGACCGGCCTTGGCGTCGTAGGCCGGCCGGCCGGCAATGGCCTCGGCAGGTGCCACCCCATAGAAGGTCTCTGCCAGCTTGCGGTCGGCCAGGATGGCGCTGCCGCTCACGCTCAATC
>JBBRJU010000511.1:0-2722 GCA_038218895.1 Burkholderiales bacterium | reverse complement strand
GCTTCGGCTGCGTGATCTTGCGGCATTACCTGGACACCGAGCGCGGCAATCTGTTCCTGGCGCTGGGCCGTTACAACGGCAGCCGCGGCAAGGCCGTCTATCCGGATGCGGTGCTGGCCAACCGCCAGCGCTGGCTCGGCTGACTTGTCAGCGCAAGCCGGCCCAGGCCTTGGGTGCGGCCTGTTCCAGACCGGCCAGCATCAGCACACGTTCCACCGTGTCGTCCACCAGCGCGTCGATGCTGGTGGGCTTGTTGTAGAACGCTGGCAGCGGCGGAAAGACGATGCCGCCCATTTCGGTGACAGCGGTCATGTTGCGCAGGTGGGCCAGGTTGAACGGGGTCTCGCGCACCAGCAGGATCAGGCGGCGGCGCTCCTTCAGTGTCACGTCGGCCGCGCGGGTCAGCAGGTTGTCGCCAAAGCCGTGCGCGATGGCGGCCAGTGTCTTCATCGAGCAGGGCGCCACCACCATCGCTGCGGTGTCGAAGCTGCCGCTGGCCACGCAGGCGCCGATGTCGGCGGGGGCGTAGGACCGGTCGGCCAGCGCATCGATGGCGCGGCGGTCCAGGCCCAGTTCATGGTGGGCATTGAGCACACCGGCAGGCGTGACGACCAGGTGGGTTTCAGCGCCCAGCAGGCGGGCGCGCTGCAGCAGCCGCACGCCATAGACCGCACCGCTGGCGCCGGTGATCCCGACCACCAGCCGCTGCGGGGCGGCGTGGCTCACTTGTTGATCAACTGCTGCAGTTCGCCCGACTCATACATCTCCATCATGATGTCCGAGCCGCCGACGAACTCGCCGTCGATATAGAGCTGCGGAATCGTCGGCCAGTCGGCGTAATCCTTGATGCCCTGGCGGATTTCTTCGTCTTCCAGCACGTTGACGGTCTGCAGTTCTTTCGCGCCACTGGCCTTCAGCAACTGGATGGCGCGGCCAGAAAAGCCGCACTGCGGAAATTGGGCCGTGCCCTTCATGAACAGCACCACGCGGCCGCCCTTCACGATGCTGTCAATGCGTTGTTGAACGTCGCTCATGTCTTCGGTGTCCCAGGCTGGGAAGGGTTGTGTCAGACGCACTGTATACGGCAAAACGCCCGCGCGCGGCGCGCGGCGGCAGGTTTGGCCCCAGCTTGGGGCGCCGGTTCAGAACGACAGGGTCATGCCCAGGCGCAGCATCGGCAGCAGCCGGGGCAGGCTGGTGGCGCCCAGGCCCAGGTCGGCGCTGAAACCCCAGCGGCCGTCCAGGCTGCCGCTGGCATAGCCCACGCCGGCATAGGGCTGGGCCGACAGGCTGCCGCTGGTCAGCAGCCCGCTGGGGGATTGGCGCAGGTTGATCAGCAGGCCGCCTGTCAGCCGCAGGCCGCCGGTGTCACCCAGGCGCAGGGTACTGAACTGGTAGTCGCCCAACAGGCGCAGGCTTTGGGTCTGGGCCGTTGGCGCCAGCCAGGTGGCCAGGCTCCGCACCGGCGGCAGGGCGCTGGCATCGCGCTCGAAGCGTGCCTGCCACGCCGGGCCGCCCAGGGCGTCGGGTGCGGTGGTCAGGCCGCGGGTCTGGGCATGGGCCCAGGGCGCCAAAGCAGCCGCAGCAGCCGCAGCAACAAGCAGCACAGACATGGCGATTCGGCGCATGGTCAATCCCCGGTTGGGCCGGGCCACCCGACCCATGGGGCAGCCACCGCACGATCGTACGCCCGGCCGGTTTGACCCTGCTCAGGCAACTGGGGTGTCTTTCACCCGTTGTTCGGGCCATCCCGGCGGCCCCCGGTGCAGCGCGGGTGGCCGGCGAGATCGGCCCGGTGGGTGATGGCCGAAAAGCCCGCCGCGCCCAGCAGCGCCGCCACCGCTTCAGCCTGGTCCCAGCCGTGCTCGACCAGCAGCCAGCCGCCGGGCTGCAGGTGCTCAGGGGCACCGGCTGCGATCTGGCGCAGCGCCTCCAGCCCGTCGCCACCGGGGGTCAGTGCCAGCTGCGGCTCGTGGCGCAGTGCAGGCAAGTGGGGGTCATCCCCGGCGATGTAGGGCGGGTTGCTCAGCACCAGGTCGAAGCGTGCACCGGCCGGAACCGCCTGCCACCACGCACCCTGGGCCCAGTGCAGCGCCAGGCCCAGCGTCTGTGCATTGGCCCGCGCCACCGCCAGTGCGGCCGGGCACAGGTCGGTGGCAGTGAGCTTTGCCGCCGCATGCCGGTGGGCCACCGCCAGCGCGATGGCGCCGCTGCCGGTGCCCAGGTCGAGCACCTGCGGTTCTGCTGCGTGCAAGGTGGGCAGCAGTGCCAGCGCCCAGTCGACCAGGGTCTCGGTATCGGGCCGGGGCACCAGCACGTCGGGCGTCACCTGCAGCGTCAGGCCATGGAAACCGGCCTGGCCCACCAGGTAGGCCAGCGGCTCGCCGGCGGCGCGGCGCTGGCACAAGCCGGCATAGGCCTGGGCATCGGCAGCGCCCAGCGGCTGGTCACCGTGGGCGATCAGCCAGGCGCTGGCCTGCTGCAGCACATGGCCCAGCAGCCATTGGGCGTCGAGCCGGTCCAGCCCCTGCGCGCGCGCTGCGGCCAGCGCCTGGGCGATGGTCGTCATGCTGCTGGCCTTGCTCAGGCGGCGCCTTCCAGCGCGGCCAGCTGGTCCTGCGCCTGGGCGGCCTGCAGCGCGCCCACCACGTCGCCCAGGTCGCCGTCCATCACCGCGCCCAGCTTGTACAGCGTGAGGTTGATGCGGTGGTCGGTCAGGCGG
>JBBRJU010000510.1:0-2730 GCA_038218895.1 Burkholderiales bacterium | reverse complement strand
GTGAGCGCGACCCGTCGAGCATCGGTTTTGCCACCATCCGCGGCGGCGACATCGTCGGCGATCACACGGTGCTGTTCGCCGGCACCGGCGAGCGCATCGAGATCAGCCACAAGAGCAGCAGCCGCGCTGGCTATGCCCAGGGCAGCCTGCGGGCGGCGCGCTTCCTGGCCGGCCATGCCACCGGCCTGTTCGACATGAACGACGTACTGGGCCTGGTGTGACAGCCCGCGTCCGCAGCGCAGCCTGAAGACGCGGCATGCAGGGCCTGCTGCAGTTCTGGCAAGAGAACGACGCCATCGGCCGCACGGTGGTGGCGCTGCTGCTGGCGATGTCGGTCAGCGCCTGGGTGCTGATCTTCTGGAAGGGCTGGGTGCTGGTGCGCGCGCGCCGCGACATCGACCGCGCCGTGGGCGCCTTCTGGTCGGCCGACACGCTGGACGCCGGCCGCAGCCGGCTGGCCGCGCTCGACCGTGAACAGGTGCTGCTGCCGATGCTGGACGCCGGCACGCTGGTGGAGCCGGCCGGCACGCTGGCCACCCGCGCCACGCTCGGCTCGCAACTCACCCGGCGCCTGCGCGAGGCGCTGCAGCGCAGCCTGGCGCACCTGCGCTTCGGCCAGGTGCTGCTGGCCTCCATCGGCAGCACCGCACCCTTCATCGGCCTATTCGGCACGGTCTGGGGCATCTACCACGCGCTGATCAGCATCGCGGCGGCAGGCTCGCTGACCATCGACAAGGTCTCGGGCCCGGTGGGCGAAGCCCTGGTGATGACCGCCGCCGGCCTGGCGGTGGCGATTCCTGCGGTGCTGGCCTACAACCTGTTCGGCCAGTGGGTGGTGGCCTGCGAGGCGGCGCTGGAAGGCTTTGCGCATGACCTGCGCGAGATGGCGCTGGATGCCGCGCCCGGCGGCGCCGCGCCACAGAGCCTGCGGGAAGCGGGCTAACATGGCCTTCGGGCGCCTGCAGCGCCCCGGCGCGTCCCAGCCGATGAGCGAGATCAACATGACGCCGCTGATCGACGTGATGCTGGTGCTGCTGGTGATCTTCATCATCACCGCGCCGCTGATGAGCAGCAGCCTGCGGCTCGATCTGCCCAAGACGGCTGGCGCCACGCCCACCGACGCGCCGCTGTATGTCACCGTGGCGGTGGATGCGCAGGGCCGGCTGTTCTGGGGTGACGAGGCGGTGACGGCGCCGCAGCTGCAGGCCAAGGTGCAGGACAGCGCGCGCCGCAACCCCGCCACCGAAGTGCAGCTGCGCGCCGACCAGGCCGTGCCCTTCGGCCGCATCGCCGAGCTGATCGGCCTGGTGCAGGCGGGTGGGTTGAACCGGGTGGGCTTTGTCACCGAGGCGGCCACTGAGTAGACGGACGACGGCGAAGACCCCCCTTCTACAATCGGTGGATGAACGAGAAATACGCCCCTGCCGAGCTGGAAGCCGCTGCCCATGCCCATTGGGCGCAGCCGCTGTGGAACGGCCACAACGCCTACCGCGTCAGCGAAGACCGCAACAAGCCGAAGTTCTACGCCTGCAGCATGCTGCCCTACCCCAGCGGCAAGCTGCACATGGGGCATGTGCGCAACTACACCATCAACGACATGCTCGCGCGCCAGCTGCGCATGAAGGGCATGAACGTGCTGATGCCGATGGGCTGGGACGCCTTCGGCCTGCCGGCCGAGAACGCGGCGATGAAGAACAAGGTGCCGCCGGCGCAGTGGACCTACGACAACATCGCCCACATGAAGGCCCAGATGCAGGCCATGGGCCTGGCCATCGACTGGAGCCGGGAGGTCGCCACCTGCATGCCGCAGTACTACAAGTGGAACCAGTGGCTGTTCCTGAAGATGCTGGAAGCCGGCATTGCCGAACGCCGCACCCAGGTGGTCAACTGGGACCCGGTCGACCAGACCGTGCTGGCCAATGAGCAGGTGATCGACGGCCGCGGCTGGCGCAGCGGTGCGGTGATCGAGAAGCGCGAGATCCCCGGCTACTACCTGAAGATCACCCGGTACGCCGAAGAACTGCTGTCGGCGGTGAACAACCCCGACGACCCGCACTACCTGGCCGGTTGGCCCGACCGCGTTCGGCTGATGCAGGAACACTGGATCGGCAAGAGCGAGGGCGTGCGCTTTGCCTTCACCCACGGGCTGGCAGACGGCACCTCCGGTCGAATGATCGACGATGGCCGCTTGTACGTGTTCACGACACGAGCCGACACCATCATGGGCGTGACATTCGTCGCCGTGGCGCCGGAGCACCCGATGGCCTCGGCCGCTGCGAGGGTGCGCCCTGCTGTCGCGGCGTTCATCGCGGCATGCCAGGCCGGCGGCACCACGGAGGCGGAGCTGGCGACCCAGGAAAAGTCAGGCATCGACACCGGGTTGTCGGTGGCGCACCCACTCACCGGTGAACACATCCCCGTCTGGGTTGGCAACTATGTGCTGATGACCTACGGCGACGGCGCGGTGATGGGCGTGCCGGCGCATGACGAGCGCGATTTCGCGTTTGCCAAGAAGTACGGCCTGGCCGTCCAGCCGGTGATCGAGGTCGACGGCGAGACCTTCAGCACCGAGGCCTGGGCCGATTGGTACGCCGACAAGCAGCGCGGGCACTGCGTCAACTCTGGCGTGCTCGACGGCCTGGCGCTCAAGCCGGCGGTCAGCAAGGTGGCCGAGTTGCTCGGCGCTCAGGGTCTGGGCGAGAAGAAAACCACCTGGCGCCTGCGCGACTG
>JBBRJU010000509.1:0-2739 GCA_038218895.1 Burkholderiales bacterium | reverse complement strand
GTGGCCAGGCGCGCCTTCTGCGCCGTGTCCAGATCGAGCTTGCTGGCGGCCTTGTCGATGAAGCGCTCCCGCAGCTGCACGGGGTCAGCCTCGCTCATGCGGCCGTGGCCGTGGTGGCCGTGGGAACAGGCGGCCAGGCCGATCAGGGAGCGGCGAATCCAGGTCTTCATGGGGTGCTCCGGGGGGTGGTTGAACAGAGGCCTCGATGGTGTGGGGCGCGGCCGTGCCAGTCCTGTCGGCGCGGTATCGGCGTGTATCGTTTCTTGTCGGCGCCGGGGTAGGCTTGCGGCTGCATGCACGCGCCCTGCCACCCGTTCCCCACCACCGTGGTGCACCAGGACACCCGGTTGCTGGTGGCCGACAAGCCCGCCGGCCTGCTGTGCGTGCCCGGCCGCGGCCCGGCCGGTGTCGACAACCTGGCCACGCGCCTGCAGGCGCAGTGGCCCGACGCGCTGGTGGTGCACCGGCTGGACATGGCCACCTCGGGCCTGGTGCTGTTCGCCAGGGGTGCCACAGCGCAGCGCGCGCTGTCGATCGCCTTTGCGCAACGCCAGGTGCACAAGCGCTACGAAGCGGTGGTGGCCGGCCTGCTGGCCGATGACAGCGGCGAAATCGATTTGCCGCTGGGGCCCGATTGGCCGAACCGCCCGCGCCAGCAGGTCGACCACGACAGCGGCAAGCCATCACGCACCCGCTGGCAGGTGCTGGCACGGGATGCCGCCGCCGGCACCACCCGGGTGGCGCTGCAGCCGCTGACCGGCCGCACCCACCAGCTGCGCCTGCACCTGGCGGCGATCGGCCACCCGATCCTGGGCGATGCGCTGTACGCACCGCCGCCGGTGCAGGCGGCTGCACCGCGCCTGCTGCTGCATGCCTGCCACCTGGCCTGGCAGGATGCGCAAGGTGGGCATGGTTTCCACAGCACTGTGCCTTTTTAGAGGGACTTGGGGTGGCGTCGGGCTCGACGCTGGTTGCTGGTTGCTGGTTGCTGGTTGCTCGGGGTTGGCGTGCCTTGTTGATGCATCGCCGGCTTGTTGCAGCGCCAGAAAGTTGGATAAAGAGGCGCTTTTCTTCAACTTTCCGATGCCAGCGCAACGCTTGGCGGCATCGTGGCGGGCGACTCGCCTGTTCGGCTCGAACATCGCCGGCCGGACACCGCACGACCATTCCACGGCCGTGCCCCCCCGGTCAGGGCTGTGACGTGAACACCCCGGCAAGGCACGGTCGATGCATGCC
Organism: Burkholderiales bacterium; assembly: GCA_038218895.1. GTDB lineage: Bacteria > Pseudomonadota > Gammaproteobacteria > Burkholderiales > Burkholderiaceae_C > Pseudaquabacterium. Next base: position 1,503 of record JBBRJU010000509.1, on the reverse strand, counting down.
GCGACCATGCAAGCGGGCGAACATCGAAGCAGCTGACGGTCTGTGCATGCGGCGACCGGGCAAAGCGGCAAACGACGAAGTAGCCGACGGTCTATGCATGCACAGACCGAGCAAGACGACGGTCTGCTGAGCGGAACCACCGCTGAAGCGATCGCGGTCGCCAGGGGCAAGGTGTTCGAGCCGGACAGGCGAGGCGCCCGCCTCGATGCCGCCTGCTGCGCAGGCCGCGTCGGAAAGTTAAAAAGAAGCGCCTCTTTGTCCAACTTTCTGGCGCAGCAGAAAGTTGGTCGCCTGCCGGGGCGAGACCCGGCGCGCTGCAACAAACCGGCGAAACACCAGCAAGGCACACCAGCCACCAGCTGCCAGCAAACAGCAAACAGCAAATACAAAAACAGCAAGCAACGCCAGATCCAAACCCCAAGGCGCCGCGCACCGGATCAGTTGTTCAATCGCCGCCACAAAGTGCCCTCGGGGCAGTTGCCGCCGGGCATGGCGCCCGGATGACCGGATGACCGGATCGGCGGTCAGCGCAGTGCTTGACCCTGCTGCGGCACGGCCGCCAGCAGCGGCGCACGCAGCCGCGCTGCAAAGTCAGGTGGCGCCACGTACTGCAGCACGCCGCGCTGCCCCGGCACCACGGTGATGCTCAGGCCCAGCTCTGGATAGAGCAGCACCTTGGCCGCGTCGGGCTGGGCCAGGGTTTCGGCTGGTGCACCGAAACGCTGGCGTACATCCGCATCGGTCAGCTTCACCGCCGGCACGAAGCTCAGGCCCACCAAACGGGCCTGCTCTGCCTGCTGGCGGTGGTCGGCGCGCAACTTGAAGCGGCGCACGCCGCCGTCCATCACCGCAGAGCTGCCGGCCTCGGCGCGCCAGGCCTGCAACCGGGCCGCCGGCACGTCGAAGGCCAGCACCAGCCGGCCCGAGACAAACCCCGCCATGAAGGGATCGGCCAGTGCCTCCAGCGCGCCCACTTCGCCCAGACGCGCCACCAGTGCCACCTGCAGCCCATCGCCGAGCCGGGCCTGCACCTGGGCCAAGGTGTCGCGGCCCGGCTCCAGGCCGAACACCTGCGTGCGGTCTTCGGCCAGGCGGCTCACCTGCCAGGGCAGGCCGGTGGCCGGCACACGATCGTCACCGGCCAGTGCGCCCATGCCGCCCATGCGCAACAACGGCAGCGCAAACGCCACCAACAGCACGATCACGCCAGCTGCCAAGGCCAATACCCAGGGTCTTTGCATCACTCCCATTGTCTGCCCCAAGCCTGCAGCTGGCTGACAGCCCAGCCACCGCCGCGCTTATGCTCGGTTGCATGACTGCATCCACATCGCTCTACATCGTCACCGGCTCGTCGCGCGGCCTGGGCGCCGCATTCACGGCGCAGCTGCTGCAACCCGGCCAGGTGGTGCTGGGCATCGCGCGCCGCAGCAACCCGGCGCTGCAAGCCCAGGCCAGCGCTGTCGGCGTGCCGCTCACCCAGTGGACTGCCGACCTGGCCGACCC
>JBBRJU010000508.1:0-2741 GCA_038218895.1 Burkholderiales bacterium | reverse complement strand
GCGCCGGCAGCCTGGCCAGCACCGGCGACCAGCTGTATGGCGGCCCGGTCACCGTCACCGCCATGGCGCCGATCAGTCTGTCAGCGCCGCTGGCGCGCATCGAGGCGCTGCACGCGGGCAACCAGTGGGGCACGCAGCCGTTGTCTGTGGTTGCCGACGAATTGCTGCTGGGCGCCGGCCGGGCCGGTGCCGCAGCCGATGGTGCCTGGAACAACCTGACGCTGGGCCAGGTGACGCTGGGCCGCCTGGCTGATGACGGTGCGGGCGTGGGTGCGGGCGTGGGTGTCGGTGTGGGCGCGAGCCAGATCGACGCCGGCAAGCTGCAGATCGGCGCGCCGGTGGCCGCTGGCGCCGCCGCCACCGGCGATCCCCGATTCGACGGCGAGCTGTCCCTTCGCGCCGGCAGCCTGGCACTGCGCGCCCATGCCCAACCCGTCTTCCAGGTGCCCGTGCCCGCGCAGGGCGAGGTGCCTGCGGTCGACCCGCTGGGCGGGCGCGAGATCGCGCTGTCCAACGACGCGCTGTGGCAGAACCCGCACAGCCGCGTGCACACCGAGGCAGGCGCCAGCCTGCAGCTGCAGGCCTCGGCGGGTGCGTCGATCCGGTTTGACCAGGCCGCCAACCTGTTCGATGGTGCGGTGTCGGCCCTCAGTGGCGACAGCTTCAACACCGCATGGACTGCTGACGACGTTCCGGGCGGGCGCCAGGCCGGGCAGTAGGTGATCCGGCTGTCGGGCCAGGCGCTGCGGGTGGGTGGGGGTGGTGTGGAGGCCGACGTGCTGCGCTTCACCGTGGGCAAGCTGGCCACCGAGCCCGGCAGTCCGCTGGCCGCCAGGCTCTGGTACAACGACGCTTTCGGCCAGCAGAGCTCCACCCCCGGCCTGCAGATCACCCTGTTGCCCCAGCCCGGGCTGGCCACGCTGGCCAGCCTGGGCTCGGCCGACCGGCCAGTGCAGGTGAGCGTGGGCAGCCTGGCCACCGGCGGCCGCACCGAGGGCCTGAACGCCGGCTATATGCAACTGCTGCCCAAACGCGCGGCCGGCGGCGGCGTCGCGGTGTTCCTGGCCGGGCCCCAGGTGGGCCAGGCGGGTTACAGCTTCTTCCAGGACGGCGCGGGTGATCTGGCCGAGGTGCCGCTGTTCTACAACAACGTGCTGCCGGCCACGCCGCAGCTGGCCGGCTCGCTGTCGGCGGTGGCCTCGGTGTCGGAGACCGCCCGGCGCGAGCGCTTCGACGAGACCGTGCGCACCGAGAACGTGGCCATCCGGCTGCGCGCCGGCGTGATCGCCGAAGTGGGCCCGGGCCGCCCGGCCACCCAAGGCTCGCAGGGCCTGAAACTGCCGTCGAGCTGCAGCACAGTGGGCAATCTGCTGGGCTGTGCGGGCGCGCCATGACAACGCCCGCCGACGTGCAACGCCGCCGCTTTCTACAGCGTGGCTTCCAGCGTGGTGGCCAGACAGCGCTGGGTGCAGCCCTGGGTTCGGCCCTGGGCGTGGCGCTGGTGGCGCCGGTGGCCAGCCGTGCCGCCGATACACCTGCCGACAGCCTGGCGCCCGATCCGGCCCGCCTGGCCCTGGTGATCGGCAACCGCCAGTACCCCGAGCCCTTCGACCTGCCGTCGATCCACACCAATGCGCAAGAGGTGCAGGCAGCGCTGGTGCAGCGCGGCTTCAACACCCTGACGGTGCTCGACGCCGACCCCGCCGCCGCGCGCAACGCGACCGAGCGTTTCCTGGCCAGCGCGCAGGCCGCACCGGCCGATGCCACGCTGTTCTTCTACTTCAGCGGCCACGGCCTGCAGGTCGACACCGACAACCTGCTGGTGGGCGCCGGCGTGCGCCCCGATGCGGCGGCCGACCAGTTGCTGCGCGGCAGCCTGTCGCTGAACCGCGATTTGCTGCAGCGCTTGCCACGCCGGCCGGCCGGCCTGACGGTGCTGGTGATCGACGCCTGCCGCACCGACCTGCGGCCCAGTGCGCGCGGCATCGACGGCTTCAACCAGGTGGAGGCGCCGCCAGGCTGCCTGATCGCGTTTTCCACCGGTGCCGGCAAGCCGGCCATCGCGCCCAAGCGCGAGACCGACACCACCTTCTACACCGGTGCGCTGGTGCAGCAGCTGCAGGGCGCGTCCGATGAACTTTCCTTCCCCGACCTGTTCCGCCTGGTGAAGCTGGACGTGCAGCGCCGCATGCTGGGCCACGCGCTGCCGGTGATCCGGCGCTTTGCGCAGTTTCCGTTCATCGCCGACAACAGCAGCGTGCCGATCCCGGTGGCGTCGGCGCGCCAGCTTTTGCAGGCACGTGCCCGCGCCAGCGCCGATGAGCAGGCCCGTTCTGCGCTGGCGCGCGCCGCCGAGGACGCAGACTTCAACGCACTGCAGGCCACGCTGTGGCCGCCCGAGTTGCTGCGCCAGGCCGAAGCCTTCCGCCAGCGCTGGCCGGCCAGTGCGCGTGCCGGCGCGGCCGAGGTGGCGGCAGAAGGCGCGCGCGAGGCCGCCGGCATCCTGCGCAGCAATGATGTGCGCCTGTACCGCCGGTCGTTCGATGCCGCACCCGAGCGCGGCGCCGCCTACAACAGCGACCTGCAGCGCGCCGCGCGGGGTGACAAGGACGCCGCAGCCCGGGTCGGCCGCCAGTGGGCCACCACTGCCCGCAGCGGCGCCCCGCTGTCACGCTATGAAGGCTGGATGCAGTACGCCGCCGAGCTTGGCAACGGCATCGCCCGCTACGAGCTGGCGCTGC
>JBBRJU010000507.1:0-2743 GCA_038218895.1 Burkholderiales bacterium | reverse complement strand
GTCGATCCATTGCATCAGCTCGGCCATGTTGTTGGCTGGCAGAGTGCTGCGGCCGATCAGGGTCATCGGCACTTCATTGACCATGCCCAGGTACTCAAAATCGCTCAAAGCGTCATAGGGCAGCTTGCGGTACAGCGCCGGCGCCGTGGCCATGCCGATGTGGTGCAGCAGCAAGGTGTAGCCGTCGGGGGCGGCCTTGGCCACTTTGGCAGCGCCCAAGGTGCCGCCGGCGCCGCCCACGTTTTCGATGACCACCGTCTGGTTCAGCTGTTTGCGCAACACGTCGCCCAGGTCGCGCGCCACCTTGTCGGTGGGGCCGCCGGCCGCAAACGGCACCACGATGGTGACGGGTTTCTCAGGGTACTCAGCCAGCGCGGCGCCGGCCACGGTGGCCAGCAGGGTGGCGATCAGAATCTGTTTCATGGGGGGCTCCTCCTGGGCAGCGCAAAAGCAAACGCGCATCGTAGAGCACGCCCCAGGGCTGCGAATGTCGGGAACTACCTAGAGCGAGGCCGCGTCCGCCGCCGCAGGCGTTCGCGGATGGGCTTGCCGGCGCCTGGCAGACTGGCAAGCAGTGCCAACACCAGCGCGGCTGGCCGGGCCGCTTCACGGACTGCCGGCGCGCGCTGCTCAAACGCCGCAGCGCCGGAGCGCCGCCACGCCGCAAGGCCGCCACGCCGCCACGCCGCAGCGCCGCAGCGCCGCAGCGCCATCACCCATCACCCATCACCCATCACCCATCACCCATCACCCATCGCTGTCAGTCCATAGCGCGAGCTGCTTCTGCAGATCGGCCAGGAAGTTGCGCACATCGCTGCTGGACTTCAAGGTTTTGTCCAGCCACTCGGGGCTGCTGCGTGACGGCCGCTTCACGCGCCCTGCGCGCAGCGCGTCGCCATCGAGCGCCACCCGTGCGATCACCGTGCCACGCCGCTCGAACCGCCCATCACGCTCGGTGAGCCCGACTGCCTGCAGCGCGCGCCGCAAGGTCTGCAGCGCCTCGTCGGGTTTGAAGGCAGGCAGTTCAAAGCCGAAAGCGTCGGACATGGTGTCTCCAGTGTGCAGCGGGGTCAGGCCAGCCACCAGCGCAATTGCCTGTCGCAGCACGCCATCACGCGCGGATGGCGCTGCTGACGCGGATGGCGCTGATGGCACTGGTGGCGCTGGTGGCACCGATGGCGCTGGTGGCCGCCACCCACGCTCGGCATGCATGACGGCCGCGCGCGCTTGATCGACCGGGCCGGCCTGCGCAGCCCCCAGCCGGGCTGCAAGCCAGGCGCCGTTCAGCGGATGAACTGGTCGACATAGCCAGCGCCCAGGCCGTTCTGTGCGTAATGGCGGCGGCATTTGTCGATGCGCGTGAAGACGTCGTCGTAGCCGGTGGTGTTGCCGTCGGGGTCGACATAGATCATGGCGCCGTTGACCTGGAACAGCGTGATCATCTCGTCGACGCCGGGGTCGACCACCAGGGTGTGGGTTTCCCCCGGCGCCTCGTACACATAGCCCCCTTCGGTGGCCACCCAGTCGTGCTCCAGGTAGCGCCAGCGGCCCTTGAGCACATAGCCGTGCACCGGCTGCGGATGGCGGTGGCGTGACAACACGCCCGCGCTCTGCACCTTCAGCAGGTTGACCCAGTAGCCGCGTGATGCGCTCAGGCACAGCGGGCGGAACCAGACCCGGTTGCCCACCGGCACCCACACCCGGTCGTCCAGCGGCACCGCATCGGGAATGACGATCTCCGGCGGCGACTCGGCAGGCTGGGCGCCGCGGTAGGGCAGCCAGTCGGGGTTGCTGGCGGGGGCTGCGGCGGTCTGGCTGGCACTGGAAGGCATCGTGAGGGCTCCGGTTGAAGTGGGTGGCGCTGGCGCCGGGGTGGCACATGCCGGTGCGCGCAGCTTGTCAGACGGCCGAGTAGCCACCGTCCACCGGCACCACCGCGCCGGTCATGAAGCGTGACGCATCCGACAGCAGAAACAGCACGGCACTGCCCACCTCGTCGGGCAGGCCCCAGCGCCCCTGCGGTGTGCGCTGCAGGATCGGCGCCGCGCGCAGGGCGTCGTCTTGCAGGGCCTGTGTCAGCGGGGTGGCAATCCAGCCGGGGGCCACGGCGTTGACCCGCACCTTGTCGGCGGCCCACGCTGCGGCCAGGCTCTTGGTCAGCTGCACCACGCCGCCTTTGGACGCCGCATAGCCCGGCACGAACGGCGAGCCGAAGAACGACAGCATCGACGCGGTGTTGACAATCGCCGCGCCCGTTGCAGCCAAGCGCGGCTTGGCCGCCAGGCAGACCCGCATGGTGCCTACCAGGTTGACCTCCAGCGTCTGGCGGAAGCGGTCGATCTCGAACTCGGCACCGCCACGCTGGAGGATGCCGGCGCAGTTGACCAAGCCGCACAGGTCGCCCTCGATCTGCTGCAGCGCGGCATCGACCGAGCCTTGGTCGGTGACATCCATCAGCAACGGCACGACGCCGGCGGTGGGCTCGAACGCCTCCAGCTCGGCGCGCGACACACCGCTGGCAAACACCCGCCAACCGGCTGCGGCCAGGGCGCGGCTGACGCCTGCGCCGATGCCGCTGGTGCCGCCGGTGACAAGTGCGGTGGGCTGCTGGGATGTGGGGGCGGTCATGGAGACTTGGCTTGGGTGGGCATGTTCAGCAAGCTTGGCGGATCACGCACAAAGGCGGGGCGGTGCCGGCGGCGGTTCGTGTCAGCCCCGACTGTAGGCACACCGGCGATGCCAG
>JBBRJU010000506.1:0-2744 GCA_038218895.1 Burkholderiales bacterium | reverse complement strand
GGTTGAAGACGAAGTCCCATGGGGCGGGGGTGTGACTCCGTTGAGGGTGGAGGCAAGCGTGGCGCGATGGATCAGCGCAGCGCGTGCCAGGGTTGGGCGATGCGCGCGCGCAGCACCCGCTCGAAGTGCACCGGGTCCTTGGGCTGCAGCAGCGCGGCCGGGCGCGGCAGGTGCCAGTCGTCCAGACGCGACAACCAGAAGCGCAGCGCCGCAGCCCGCAGCAGCGCCGGCAGCAGCCGGTGCTCGGCCGCGCCCAGCGGGCGGTGCATCTCATAGGCCCGCACCAGGGCCTGCGCGCGGGCGTCGTCCAGGCTGGCGTCGTCGGCGTTCAGGCACCAATCGTTCAGGCAGACGGCCAGGTCGTAGCCGAAGCTGTCGGTGCCGGCGAAGTAGAAATCGAACGCACCAGTCAGCTTCTCGTGGCCGGGCAGGCCGTCGAACAGCACGTTGTCGCAGAACAGGTCGGCATGCACCGCGCCCTGGGGCAAGCCGGCAAAGGCCGGTGACGCCGCCACCTGCTGCTGGAATGCCAGCTCGTCGTCCAGCAATTGCATCTGCGCCGTGTTGAGGTGGGGGCGCACTGCCGGGGCGATGCTGTGCCACCAGGCGCGGCCGCGCAGGTTGGGCTGCTGCAGCGGGAAATCCACCACCGCCAGGTGCATGCGCGCCAGCAGGCCGCCCAGCTGCGCACAGTGGTGCAGGTCGGGTGCCAGCTGGTGGTGGCCGTTCAGGCGGGTGACCAGCGCTGCTGGTTTGCCAGCCACCAGGTGCAGCAGCTGCCCGGCCGCGTCGGCACGCGGCGCGGGCACCGGCAGGCCGCGCTGCGCCAGGTGCTGCATCAGCTGCAGGTAGTAGGGCAGCTGGGCCGCGGTGAGACGCTCGAACAGCGTCAGCACCCATTCACCGCTGCTGGTAGTGACGAAGAAATTGCTGTTCTCGATGCCCGCGCCGATGCCCTGCAGCTGCAGCAGGGTGCCGGCGCCCAGGCGCTCGGTCAGCGCGCCGGCCTCGGCTGGCGTGACATCGGTGAACACGGCCATGGCGGGTGACTAGAAGCTCAGCACGGTCCAGACGCGCTGGCCGGCGCCGGTCCTGGCGGCGGACGGGTCGCTGCCGGCGGCCTGCGGCGTGATCTCGTAGCGCGGCGCCGCACTGTCCTTCGGGTCGACACTGATGCGCTGGGTCTGGCCGCGCACGCGCAGCTCGGTGATGCGGACCTGGTCGTCCTCGCTGACCAGGCGCTGCACCGCTGCATCGCCTGCGGCACGTGGCGCCAGCCCGGCACAGCCGGCCAGCATGCTGACGCAGGCAATCCACACAATCGACAATTTCATGCCCTGATTCTAGGTGGCGTGAGGCCATGCGTCGGCCGCGCAGCAAGCCACCACAATCCATCCATGCGCGACCCGAACACTCCCCTGCCCACGCTGTTGCTGGTGGATGGTTCCAGCTATCTGTACCGGGCCTACCACGCCATGCCCGACCTGCGCGGGCCCGAAGGCTTTCCCACCGGCGCCATCCACGGCCTGGTGGCGATGATGAAGCGCCTGCGAGAGCAGATCATGGGCAGTGGCCAGAACCAGCCGATGGGCCATGCGGCCTGTGTGTTCGACGCCCATGGCCCCACCTTTCGCGATGCGTGGTATGACCAGTACAAGGCCCCGCGCGCGCCCATGCCCGACGACCTGCGCACCCAGATCGCCCCTATTCATGACGTGGTGCGCCTGCTGGGCTGGCCGGTGCTGGAGGTGCCCGGCATCGAGGCCGACGACGCCATCGGCACGCTGGCCCGGGTGGGTGCTGCCGCTGGCCACCAGGTGGTGATCTCCACCGGCGACAAGGACCTGGCGCAGTTGGTGAACGAGCGCGTCAGCCTGATCAACACCATGAGCAACGAGCGGCTCGACGCCGCCGGCGTGCTGGCCAAGTTCGGCGTGCCGCCCGACCGCATCGTCGACTACCTCACGCTGATCGGCGACACGGTGGACAACGTGCCGGGGATCGACAAGGTCGGCCCCAAGACCGCCGTGAAGTGGCTGGCCGAGCACGGCAGCCTGGACGGCGTGGTGGCTGCGGCTGCCAGCATCAAGGGTGTGGCCGGCGAGAACCTGCGCAAGGCACTCGACTGGCTGCCCCAGGGGCGCCGCCTGGTGACGGTGGTGACCGATTGCGACCTGGCGGCCCACGTCCCCGGCTGGCCGGCCGTGGAGGCGCTGGCGCTGCAGCCGGTCGACCGGGAAGGCCTGCTGGAGTTTTACCAGCGCTACGGCTTCAAGGCCTGGCGCAAGGAATTGGAGGCTGAGCTGGGCCTGGGCAGCAGCGTGACGGTGGCGGTGCCCGGCCTGTTCGATGCCGATGGCACCGGCGCCGAGCCGGCCAAGCCCGACCACAGCGCGCTGGTGCGCAGCTACGAAACGGTGCTGGATGCCGACCGCCTGGCCCACTGGCTGGGCCGGTTGCAGGCCGCACCGCTGGCCGCGCTCGACACCGAAACCGACAGCCTCGACCCGCTGCGTGCACGCATGGTCGGCATCAGCTTCGCGGTGCAGCCGGGCGAGGCGGCCTATGTCCCGCTGGCACACGATTACGCCGGCGCGCCCGACCAGCTGCCGCTGGATGCGGTGCTGGCCGCGCTGCGCCCCTGGCTGGAAGACGCCGCCGCGCCCAAGGTGGGCCAGAACATCAAGTACGACACCCATGTGCTGGCCAACCACGGCATCAGCGTGCGGGGTTGGCAGCACGAC
>JBBRJU010000505.1:0-2744 GCA_038218895.1 Burkholderiales bacterium | reverse complement strand
CACCCGTGCGGCTGTCGCCCACCACCATCGCCGGGCGGTAGATGGTCCACGGCAGTTGGCAGCCCTCACGCACGATCTTCTCGCTGGCGTGTTTGGTGCTGAAGTAGGGGTGATCGAGGCCCTCGGCCTGCTCGAACATGTTCTCGCGAAAGACCCCGTCGAAGAGCCCAGCGGCGGCGATGCTGCTGACATGGTGGAGGTGTTTGGCGCGTATGGCGGTGGCGAAGTCGACCAGGCGTTGTGTGCCGTGGACGTTGACCTCCAGCTGGCTCGCTGGATCGGCTTGCAGGTCATAGATGGCGCCCAGGTGGTAGACGGCATCGATGTGGCCTTGCAGCAACTTGCGCTCGTCGACGCTGATGCCAAGCCCCTCGCTGCGCAGATCGCCGCTGATGCCGATCAAGCGGGATTTGCTGACGCCAGCAGCACTGCGCAGTGCATTGAGTTTGGTCTCGCTGCCAGAGCGCACCAGGCAATAGACTTTGCTGCCGCGACGGGCCAGCAAGGCAAGAACCAGTCGGGTGCCTATGAAACCGGTCGCGCCAGTCACAAAATAACGCATGTCGTCTTTGAAGTCTGCAGTGGTGGTGGGCGGGCCGGTTGGCTTGACTCAAGCAGCTTGACCGAAGCGTGAGGGCTTGCTGCTCTCGTGCCCGCTGTCTTTGAGCTTGCAAGCATAGAGCCGTCTCACTAGAACTTTAGGCTGCAGTCTCCACGGAGGAACCCTACATTGACAATTCAACCCCCGCCACCACTCAAACACAGAGGAGCACATCATGGTCAAGAAGATGAAAAGTACCGCCGCAGATGCAGCCGGCAAAGCCGAGAAGGACAGCCGTAAAGCTGGCAGCAAGGCAGCGGGTTTGCTGGACGCGGCGCTGGCCGGCTCGGTCAAGGACTCTGCACAACACATCTGGTTGGCCGGCATGGGCGCTTTCAGCAAAGCCCAGGAAGAAGGCTCCAAGGTGTTTGAGAGCCTGGTCAAGGAAGGTCTGCATCTGCAGCGCAAGACGCAGGGCTTGGCTGAAGACAAGATCAGCGAAGTCACCGGCAAGATGAGTGCGATGGCCGGTTCGGTGTCGTCCAAGGCCGGTCAGAACTGGGACAAGCTGGAAGGCATCTTCGAGCAGCGCACCGCCAAGGCGATGAACAAGCTGGGTGTGCCCACGGCGAAAGATGTGGATGCGCTGGTCAAGCGGGTTGAAGCGCTGGCTGTCGCCGTGGCCAAGTTGTCGAAATCCGGTTCAGTGGGCAGCACCCGTGCTGCAAGGGCTGACAAAATTGCCAAGCCAGCGGCCGCACGCAAGGCTGCTGGCAAGTCTGCCAGCCGGGCGCGAGCCGAGGCAAAGGTCAGCGCCAGTGGGGATGACGCAAAGTCGGCCACAAGGACAGCGAGAAAGACTGCGACAAAGACAGCGACAAAGACGGCGACAAAGACCACCCCAAAGACTGCCACAAAGACAGCAGCCAAAAAGCCCAGCGCACCGCGCAAGTCAGCTCGCAAAACGGGGGTGGGCGCCGTGAAGACAACGCGCAAGTCCAGCCGCAAGGTGGCCGGCGCCGCCGCTAGCGCCTGATCGGCGCTGTAGCCCCAGTGATGGCTTTTGACGCTGCCAAGCCCGGCAAGCGACGTGCTGGCGCGAACAAGTCGCGCAGCCGCGCTCGCGTGGGCTTGGCCTTGGCCGGGGGTGGCCCGTTGGGCGCGGTGTACGAGATCGGCGTCTTGTGCGCACTGGAAGAAGCCATCCCCGCGCTGGATCTGAACGCGCTGGATGGGTACGTGGGGGTCTCTGCCGGTGGCTTGGTGGCGGCTGGCCTGGCCAACGGCATCACGCCGCGGCAGTTGTTCGACGCCTTCATTGAAAACGACGGCCCGCGTGTGGACATCGTCAAGCCGAGTGTTTTTGCGCAGCCTGCGTTGGCCGAGTACCTGCACCGTCTGGTGATGCTGCCCGGCCTGATGGTGCAGGCGGCCTACGGGTTTGCGTTGCAGGGACGCAGCACGCTGGCCACGCTGGAGCATCTGGCCCGTGCCTTGCCCACGGGCATCTTCAGCCACGCGCCGCTGCAGGCGCAGTTGCAACGCATGCTCAGCGAGCCAGGCCGCAGCAACGATTTCAGGCAGTTGAAGCGCCGCCTGGTGCTGGTGGCCACCGATCTGGACAGTGGTGAATCTGCGCCATTTGGTTTGCCGGGTTGGGACCATGTGCCGATTTCTGAAGCAGCGGCTGCCAGCGCTGCTTTGCCGGGGCTGTTTCCCCCTGTGCGCATCGGCGAGCGGTTCTATGTGGATGGTGCGCTGAAGAAAACCTTGCATGCCCGCGTGCTGCTCGACATGGGGCTGGACCTGGTGTTGTGTTTGAACCCTCTGGTGCCCTTTGACGGCAGCGGTCCACGACGACACCGCGTCCTGGGCGGGGCTTTGCAGCCCATCCCGCATTTGGTGGATGGCGGCCTGCCGGTGGTCTTGAGCCAGACCTTCAGGACGCTGATCCATTCCCGGCTTGAACTTGGCATGCAAGGCTACCGCCACAGCCACCCGGACACAGACTTGCTGCTGTTCGAGCCGGAACACCATGATCCTGAGCTGTATTCGGCCAACACCTTTGCCTACTCTGGGCGTCGTGTGCTGGCTGAGCACGCCTACCAGCGCACGCGCGCCGACCTGCGGTCCAGACGCGGGGTGCTGAGGTTGCAACTGGCCCGCCATGGTCTGAGTCTGGACGACGCGGTGCTGGACGACG